>JAEEJH010000144.1 GCA_016281775.1 Clostridiales bacterium
GGGCAGCGCAGATAATATATGCCCGCGTTGCAATGGAAAACGTCGAGTCCTCCGAGTTCTTCTATCGCGGTCTCCACCGCTTTTTTGATTCCCTCGGCGTCGGTCACGTCCGCCTCGATGACGACCGCTTTTCTGCCGAGGACGCGGATCTGATCCGCCGCGCGCGGGATCGGCACAACTGCCGCTCGGTTTTTGCTCGTTAGTCAATCAGCTAACGTGCTCTTGTTTTGCGATTTATTCCAGTCTTCTTCGTTTAATACGCGGAATCTCGTAAATCCGCTCGCTTCGCTGTCGGTAAGCCATGTGACGATTATACGATACGTTAAGCCGTCAAATTCGACTTTATACCGCCCCTCCCACTGTGACGGATTATTTTTACTGATGATACCGAAGGTAGCGTACCAGTCTTCCATTTTACAGGTATAACCGGCGGTCACGGGAAAATATTCAAATGATGCGTCACACATGGCATAATACTCGTCTTTGTCAACAGCTCCGGGATAGAACATTGCATAGATACCGTCCACATCGCGGTCAACGAATCGGTCGATTATTTCTGTGACCTTTTCGCTCATTATTTTCGGATTTGCGCCCGCGCAGCTTGTAAACGATAAGATCAACATCGCCGCAAGTACAAGAGCGGTAACGTATTTTATCATTTTTTTCATATTTTTACCTTCTGTGATGAACTGACCGGATACGATAAACCGCCGGTCTGAGTTTTTTCTTCTATATATAAAGACGTATTTTTTGTCAAAACCGCATCAAAAAATATTATTAATTTTTTGTTAATTCGGCTCCGCGCCCCGCCGCGTGCAGATCGGCAAGAATACTTAATCTATTTCTTTTTCCTCGTAACAAACAGGGCTATACCTGCCGACACGGCGATAAGCAGTACGCCGCCGGCTATGTACAGCCAGACGGACTGTCCGTTATTCTCGGGCGTTTTCTCTGTTTCTTCAGTTTCGACCGGCGTTTCGGTCGGAGCATCGGTCAACTTTTCCGTCGGCACTTCCGTGGGCGCCTCAGTCGGTTCTTCCGCCGGAGTTTCGGTCGTGACCGGCTCGGGCATCGCTTCAAGATACGGCGTCAGAACTTCGAGAAGCAGTTTCATCACGCGCTCGTGTTCTCTCGGCGCGGGGTGGATCCAGTCGCTGCCGGCTTTGATCTCCCATTCTTTTGTATCGACAAGTATCGTCTTTTCGTCGCCGGCCGTATTTACCGCTTCGATAACGGCTTCTCTTTTGAAACCGATGAACGGCGTCATAACGAATATCAGCGCGTCACAGTACGATGCGCGCAGATCGCGTAAAAACGATACCGCCGCTTCGACGACGTCTTTATCTTCGTTAAAATAATCGTTTGTGCCGAGATTTATGACTATTATATCCGGCGTATACGCCGCCGTATCCCATCTGTGAGTCGCGGCGCGTTCGGTCTCCATTTTAACTTTCGACTTGTATTCGCGGTTCAGAAAATACCTCTCGGGCATACCGAGCGGATCTTCGCCTTCGGTATTGTCTCCGCGCTCCGTAAGGCGTATGCCGCTGACGGCGACGGTATTGAACCGCATACCGCGGTCCTGAAGCAGCTTTCGTCCGGTCAGAAACGCGTATGAATAGGCGTACGAATCGTTATTGCCGCTGCGGGCGTCGTTTGCCGCGACGTACCCCGCCGTTATCGAATCGCCTATGAATTCGATAAACCCGCCGTCGGGCGACGGCAGAGTATGCGCGCCGGGATCAAGTGTAAACCCGCCGATCACGGGAAAGCTCTTCTGCGATTCGGAGTACAGTTCAAGCGTGTGCTCACCTGCCTGCAAGCCGGAAAACAGCGACGCGTCTTTACTGAGTTTTTTGGTTTTTACCTTGCCGCCGTCTATGGCGATAAGCGCAGCGCCGGACGCGCTTCCGCTCAGGCTTATGCCCGTGCCGGTAAAGCGCAGTACGAGACCGCATTCAAACGAACCGTGCATAAGTCCGTCGTCTTCTTTTTCCCAACGGCCCATATAAACGATGTCTTTGTTATCGAGGGAGACGACCGTCCTTTCACCCGACGCGAACGCCGTCAACGGGACTGCGGCGAGCAAAACGGCTAAAACCAGCGCAATGAATTTCATTTTTCACCGTCCTTTTATGTTTTTCATTTGATCGTAACAAAGAAAACGGGCGTTTCGATACGTAACTGCGATCCCTTAACTCCGGTTCTTTTTTCTCGTTGCCAACAGGGCGATGCCTGCCGACACGGCGATCAACAGTATGCCGCCGACTATGTACGGCCAGACGGGCTGAGTTTTGTTTTCGGGTGTTTTTTCCGTTTCTTTTGTTTCGGCAGGCGCTTCGGTCGGCTTCTCCGTCGGCGCTTCGGTCGGCGCTTCGGTCGGAGCTTCGGTCGGAGCTTCCGTCGGCGCTTCGGTCGTTGTCGGCCCTTTCTCCGCTTCGATATACGGTTTTATTGTTTCATACAGCAATTCCGAGGCTTCGATATGTGCGGGAGGCGCGGGGTGCAGACCGTCGCTGCCGGCTTTGATATCCCATTTTTTCGTATCGATAAGCACGGTTTTTTCGTCGTTTGCCGAGTCGACCGCTTTACGTACGGGGTTCGATTTGGCTCCGTTGAACGGTATCAGGACAAGTATCACGGTTTTTTCGTACGTCTCGCGCAGATTTTGCAGAAATGAGAGCAGCGCCGCCGACACGACTGAATTGGCGTTGAGCCAATCGTTCGTGCCGAGATTTATCACTACGACGTCGGGCGTATAGACCGAAGTATCCCATCTATGCGTCGCGGCGCGCTCTTCTTCCATTGTGATCGGCGTTTTGTATTCGCGGTTAAGAAAATATCTTTCCGGCATACCGAGCGGATCGTCACCCGTATCGTTGTCTCCGCGCTCGACTATACGTATACCGCCGATCGCGACCGTATTGAAACGTACGCCGTATTCGCGCATCAGCCTTCTGCCGGTCAGAAAAGCGTAAGAATATTTGTATGAATTGGCGTCGTTCGGCGGCGCGTCTTTCGGGTCGACGTAACCTTCGGTTATCGAATCGCCGATAAATTCCACGATCTTGCCGTTCGGGGACGGAAGCGTGTGGGCGCCGGGATCGAGCGTAAAGCCGCCGACGACGGGAAAGCACTGCTGAGCCGCCGAGTACAGCTCGAGCGTATGCTCGCCTTCCTGCAGGCCTGAAAACAGAACGGCGTCTTTTGACAGTTTTGCGTACTGTACGTCGCCGCCGTCAACGGCGATAAGCGCCGTGCCGGACGCCGCGCCGTCAAGACTTATGCCCGTGCCGGTAAAACGCAGAACGAGCCCGCACTCGAACGATCCGTGCATAAGCCCGTCGTCTTCTTTTTCCCACCGTCCCATAAAGACGACGTCTTCACATTCAATATCGACTGTTACTTTTGCATCCTCTGCAAAAACCGCAAGCGGAGCAAGGACAAGCACCAAAGCCAGAATCGCCGCCAAAACTTTCATATGTAACCGCTCCTTATTTATTCTGAATATATTATACCGCTTATTTACAAAAAATCAATAGGGATTTGTCCTCCGAAGCGCTTTTTATAAAAAAGAGCCGTCGCGGCTCTTCTCTATGTGACCGTCAGGTCGCGCCGGCGGCGTCCGGGGTTTCCCTATACAATTTATTGTTTCGGGGGTTCGCGGCCCCCCACCGCCCGCCGGCTTTTCTCTTACATTACTTTATATCTGATCGCTTAAGTAAATACCCGTCAAGCACAGTTATGATATCATCAGTATAAAAAATATAATTATTTTTGAACTCATTTATATATCGCTTTTTTTCGTTGCCCGTTTTACAGTCATAATAACCGCATATCGTATCGGCAAAAGCGTCAAGGTCAACAATGTGTAAAAACGCTGTTTTTCGTTTTGCTTCTTCTCTTTCATTCTTTTCGTAAAACGTATCGATACCGTCGCCGCAAAGCCGATCGCGCAAAAGCATAGCTTTAGATACGTTTTTTATATCCGCGTTTACCTTCCGCCCTTCGCTTTGCGAGATCATTTCATAATATAACGCTCTTGTGACGTTTGTTATTTCGGATTCGTCAAGTGCGTTCGAAAACGCAGGTAAGTCAGAATTCAGCTTTTTATAATGCAGTTCTTTATACGGACCTTTCGTATAGCAGGAATTGACCGTATTTCTCAGCGCGATATTTGCTTTGAATACCTGCGCCGAAATAACGATATCGAAATTTGTCTTATAAGTCAAGATGTGGATCACGTCGAGTGCGTTTTTGAATACCGGGATCAGATTTTTATTTTCTATCTCAAAGTAAACGCATATTTCTATCGTATTTACCGCCCTGCGTAATGCATCAACATTATATCCGCCGATAAACAGCGAAACGAGGACGCCGTTTATTTCGCGGCAAAACTCTTCCGGACTTTCTTTATAACAGATTTCAAGACCGGAAAAATCTTCTTTTTTGCTTAAATAACCGTCGCCGAAAACGGCATCTTTTAAACAGTTCAACCTTAATCTCCAATATTTTTAAGATTATAAAAATGGCAAACCGCTTTTTTCTATGCGACCGTCGTGTCGCGCCGGCGGCGTCCGGTCAATGTCAGAGAGCGGCGCGGGCGGTCTCTTCATCCGCGATCTCTGCCCAGCGCCAGAGGCGGCGCGGGTCGTTATGCACGGTGCTTATGTCCTTCAAAAGCATCTCGAGCCGCAGGCCGTTATTTTTTGCCGCCGCTACCGTGCGGCGCAGGTCGGCTCTTACCGCGTCTTCGTCAAACGACGTCTGCGCGAGCAGCGCCGGGTTCGGTTTGTTCGACATAATATATTTTTTCGGCAGATTAGCCGCGAAACGCTCGCGGTCGCTCCACGGGCTGCACGAGATCTTTTTTATATTCGGCATTTTATCTATGATATCGAGGCGGTCGTCGAGGCGGTCGCAGCAGCCGTAATATATCGCGCCGAAGTGCGGGAAGATCCGTTTCATATACTCGACTTCGAATTCATCGGTGATCTGCGGCGAGACGGACGTGAAAAGCTGAGCCATGCCGAAGCCCCAGCCGTCGCGCGAGGTCGGGTTATCCCTGTCGCAGTCAGAGCGCGGCAGAGAATCCGAAAAAGTATAAGAGCAGTGGCACATATTGCAGTTTACGTCGTATAAGCCCTGAGAATTTATCTGCTCTATCGCGGAAAGCGTCGCGGCAGTCAGCCGGTCCATTATCGCGTGCATCATCTCGGGCCGGTCCATCAGCTCGATATAGCAGTTTTCAACTCCCATCCACTGCGCGATCCAGTCCCAGAAACCGAGGTGCATCACGATCCCCTGCAGTTTTACCGGCGCGATACCGTCGAACACGTCGTTTGCGAGTTCAACTATCCTGGCTTCGGTTTCGCGGTCGATTGTTATGATCGGCGTTTTGATCTTTTCGACGTCTTCCGGCTCTTTGAACTGGTCGGCGTAACGCTTTGAAACGAATTTGTTTGCGGAATTATCGGGCAGCTCGTATTGGGGTCTTAACCCGTAACCCGTATTGCCGATCGGGCGCGGCAAAAGGACGTACGGATTCAGCACCATATCGGCGGGCAGACGCTCCCATTTGTATATCTCCGAGCGCAGATTCCATTCGACGCGACGGAAATACGGATCCCCGACAGTGCAGAAAAGCGAGCCGTCGACATCGAGTTCGTTCCACGGCATCTGATCTATCGCGACCATGGGTTTGCACATCGCTCCGTCGTTAAGCGAACGCCAAAGACGCCGTTTTTCGTTATTCTTATCGGATAACGCGTACGTCATATAGCGCTCCGCCAGCTCGCGCAGCGTCGCGCAGTCTTTTGCGCTCAGTTCCATAAAAACCTCTCAGAATTTTATCTTTATTACGACCTCGGTATCTTTGCCGACGGCTTTCTTGAAATCGAGCCCGTCGCTTTCTTTGCCTACTACGCCGCCGTAGTGTACCGGCACGGCGAATTGCGGTTTGATGATATTCACAAGCTCCGCCGCCCGTTTTGCGTTCATCGTGTACGTGCCGCCGACAGGTACGAGCGCGATATCGCACCTCACCGCTTTTGCTTCGTCCGTCGCGTCGGTATCACCGGCGATATATATGCGTTTTCCGCCGAGTTTCAGTATATAACCGACCCAGCCCGCGCTCTTCGGGTGAAACGGCTTGCCGATATTGTACGCGGGTACGGTCTCAAATTCAAGGCCGTCGATATCGTAAGTTTCGCCCGGTTTTACCGCGGCATATTTCCCGATCTTCTCCGCTTTGCCGCGCATGGTCTCGGGGATTATCAGCGCGGTGTCCCTGTTCTTAACGCGCTCGATATCTTTAACTGAAAAATGATCGAAATGATCGTGCGTTATAAGTATGAAGTCCGCGTCATGTGAAGCTGTGTCATACTGAAACGGATCGATGTGTATTTTCCTGCCGCCGTACGCAATCATTATATGATTCTGCTTGAATACGGTTATATTTTCTGTCATGACGCGTTCCTTTCTTTGCTTTTATTTATATTTTTTATTATACATTACTTTTGTGAACAATTCAACAATGCATACCGTAGTAAACCGAAACGGCGGACGTTTGATGCGTCCGCCGTGTTCCGTTTGATATTTTTTGTTCAGCCGTCTTTTACGGAGCGGTATAAGCTGTCCACGAAGAGCCGTTATAGGTCATACCCCACGACTGCTCTGCCGCGGCAACGGGAGCCGCCTGCAGCGCTTCCGCCAGGACCGTCACCTTGAGATGATATTGCGGGTCCGCCGCTGCGGCTGCGCTGAGATTCTCAGTGATGCTTGCGATCAGATCGTCGGTCTTGTCTCCGGGCTGTACTATTCCGTTATAGTACCAGTAGCCGTCGTTGATCACGGAAGAACCGTTTTCGTTTGTCCAGTTGAGCGGAGAAGCGAGAGTCACGCTGTAACCGTAATCAGACGAACCGGTAAACCAAGTTTCATAGCCGTCCGCGTCTGTCCAGTTGATGACCACCTTAGCGCGGATGAACGCCGGTATTTCGCCCGTATTCGTGATCGAGACGTCGCTTTTTGTCTGACCGTCGAAGGTCTCGTTTACGTCACACGTTACGACGACCGGTTCGAGATTGTTTATGACGGCAGAAGTCGTATCTCTCAGCGCGGCGTACACAAGTCCGACGAGTGCGACAGCGCCGACAAGTATCGCCGCGGCCGCTGCCAGAATGCCTATCCGGCCGCCTGTTTTCTGTTTTTGCATCACCGCGCCTCCTTTCTTACGGGTTTGTGAATTGGTTTTCTTCTCTGTCGATACCGTTCAGCCAGTATTCGTTGTTCTGCGGTCCTGAGAAGTGAACCGTCGCTTCGCCGATCGGCGCGCCAGTCGGGCGATTATCGTCAGGGCCGTAGACTTTCGCGGTCTTGGAATTCTCCGTACCGTAACGCCAGCTCCAGTCGGAGTGTTCGACGACCGTATAATTTCCATAAGGTACGCCGGTGATAGTCACTCTGTCGCGTCCCGCGGGGATACATACTTCGATCGTTACGCCGTTAGGACCTGTCACCGTGTACCAGAAATCCTGTTCAGCCGCGCCGTCCTCGCGGACGATAACAAGCCTGTTATCCTGGTCGTCACGGTAGATCGCGTATATCGTCGGTTCTCCCGCCGCGTTGGTCGTGAAATTGTTCCACGTACTGTTGTCAAAGCTCCATTTGAGCTGCCCGTCTATAACCTTGATATAGAGCTGTTTGTTGTCGTTCGTCGCCGTGAGACCTGAAACGTTCGTCACGTTTCTGTCGCCGACGCCTATTCTGAGATAGTTAGCCGAACGCAGATCGCTTCCGTCGAGCGCGGGTGGTACGCGGTATCCTCCGGCGATGCTCTGCGAGATCACAGTGCCGCTTTCGCTGACCGGAACTATATCGCCCTGCGCAACAGGAGGACCGTCTGACTGCCAGCGTATTTCCGCCCCGTTGGAACGGACCGGATTGAA
>JAEEJH010000145.1 GCA_016281775.1 Clostridiales bacterium
AAATTCGCCGACTCGTTCGACGTCGAGCTGACGATGCATACGCTGACGTTCAAAGGAACTCTGACCGGCGCGACGGCGCTCACGGTCGAGGAGATGAACGCGATAATAAACGAGGTTTTGAACACTCTGCACATGACGGTCGCCGACGCGGCGATACTTTCGAGCATCGGCGCCGATCTCGACGGCAAAGTCGATAAGGAGATAGCGAAAAAACTGCTCGTCGCTTTATCGAACTACATCCCCTCTCCGACGCCGGCTGTCGGAGCGTCCGACGTCGCCAAGCTGATCGCATACGGCAAGCCGGATTCGTCGGCGGATCCGACCGGTTTCGCCATCGGCGTCGGAAAAAACATCATCGTAGACGAGCTCAAGGATACGATGGAGAAAAACGAAAAAGAATTCATTCAAAGATCGCTCAAAGCCGGTAAAATACCGAAGCTGCCCGTCAGCGCGGGGCTCGCTTCTTTCGCGCTCGACTCGATCGACGTTGCGCTCGAGCTTGCCGATACGGAACAGTTCGACAAATTCTGCGACGAAATGACGAAACAGTTCGAAAAGATCACGGAATTCTACATAAGATGCAGTCAGAAGATGAACGATCTCGCCGAAAAGAAAAACACGGGCCGCATCCGCATATCGTTCAAAAACGCCGTGTGCGACGCCGATCCGTGCGTATTTCTCGGAGTCGACAACGTAACGACGAGGTTCACGTTAAACGGCGATCTTTATATGAAGACCGGCGAAACCGTAGTGACGCCGGGCGATAATTCCGGTACGTACGAGGGCGAGCTTACTCTTGTGCTCGAGGGAAAGGACTTCGGCAAATGCTTCGACGCGCGTTTCTCCGACGCGTCGGACCTGTATCTCTACGGTCAGAGGATAAACGACTGGTGTCAGATCCTTTATAAATTCGAAGGCCTGCCGAACGCCCGCGAAAATCTGCTTGCGAAATACATACCGAAGGTCAATCAGCCGACGGTGCTGAAACGCACGCTCGTCGGCAAATTCACGGCGAATATAAGAAGCTGGTCAGCCGGCAAGATCAAGCCCGCGCTCTCCGGCGCGTTCAACAACGTATCCGACACGACCGAATTCACGTTTGAGATGAATTTCGGTCAGGAGATGATAGCTCATCAGACCGTCGTCCGCAATCTGGTGCTCGTCGACCTCGGCGCCCCGATAATGCAGTGGCACGTAAAATCGACCGGCAGAGGCCTCGACGCTTTCAGAGTGACGTGGGTAGGCAACGAGGCGGCACGCGTATGGTGCGACGGTCAGAGCATAGGCGCGGAAATGTACGGCGGCGAAGGGCAGGATATACCGATAACGCAGCGCGATATAGGGACCGTATTCTATCCGCTCGAATTTGCGCCCGAGATCACGATAACGGTACCGAACGCCGGTAAATAATAAATAAGGAGATAACCGAATGAAAAAAATTATATCAATTCTGATCGTCATTATGATGACGCTTTCGATCTTCGCCTGCGGCGGCGGTACGGGCGATCCGCAGGAGACCTTCCGGCGCGACGACGTGACGAAAGCTCCTCAGGGCGGCACCGAAGCCCCCGGCACGGGCGGAGCGTCCGGCATACACGACAAGCCGGCGGTAACGCTTACGGCGCTGCTCCAGTACGCCGAATCGGGAGACACGTCCGTTTTCGAGCCGCATATGCTCGACGCGGCGGAAAAAGCGCAGCTCAGAGCCTCAGTTGAAGCCGAGGGCGGCACGGTCGATTTCGGCGACGACGGCTCGATCACCGTACACGGCAGGAACGGATCGTATTTCACGATAACGCTCGACGGCTCGGTCGAAGGCGTAGACGACGAAGGCAGACCGTTCGGATTTGACAAGGGCAATAAAGAATGGCCGGCGAGCGCGTTCGGAAAAGCCGTGCCTAAGGCTGATTTCCCGATCAAAATGCAGGTCGAAGACGAAGAGTCTTTGATGATCATGTTCGAAAACGTGACGTACGCTCAGGCGAAAGCCTACGGCGCGAAACTCCGCGAAGCCGGATTCTCCGTTGAAGCGACCGAGCTCGATATGGAAGATAACGGCGTTTATTCGTTTGCCGGCAAAAACGCCGCGGGACTCAGCGTCGAATTCAACTATATGATAACGGGCGGCGAACCGAGCTGCGCGCTTTCCGTCGGCACTCCGTCCGAGGGCGGCGATACCGAACCGTACGTACCCGAGGATCCCGGCACGCCGACCGATCTGCCCGCAAAATTCGCGTTCTTGCTGCCCGAAGGTCAGGGCGAATACAAGGTCTACGATAAAGGCGGTTACGCCTCTGTCACAAAAGCCGGCGGCACGTTAGCCGACGCGAAAATTTTCGCCTCGCGCTGCAAGTCGAACGGCCTGACCGAGCAGACCACGCAGGAATACGAGACCGAAAACGGCAAAAAGGTGTTCTTCGCCTCGTACGTAAACTCCGCAAAAGACGAAGTGCATATATCGTACAACGAAGACGAAGGCACGTTCTACGTCGATATGATCGAGTATCACGAGCCCGAACAGCCGACCGGGCAGGACGACTGGCCGACAGGCGGCGTTGTGACCAAGCTGCCGAAGCCCGATTTCGGCACGGGCTTCATAGTCAGAGATTACGGCGATCAGATCTCGATCACGGTGACCGGCGGAACGGCTGCGGATTTTGAAGGCTACGTTGCAAAAGTCAAGGCGAAAGGCTTCGTAAACGACGCCGAGTATGAAAACGAAGACGACCTGCTCATGTATTCCGCTTTCGACAGCGAAGGCTACGGCGCCGCAGTACAGTTTGCCGGCAACACCTTCGGAATAGTAATAACAACGCACCCCGAGTCTTACGAAGACTGATATGAAATCAATTCGATAAGGAGATAAAACCATGAAAAAACTTATATGCGTTACCCTCGCCGTTATAATGCTCTTTTCCGTCTGCTCGTGCGGCTTCGACCTCTCCGGTCTGCCGTCGCTTCTGACGGGACTTGAAGGTCTTGAAGAGCTGTTCGAGACCGGCGACGAAACCGGCCAGAGCGGAGATCAGCCCGCAGCCGGTCTGACGGAGGGAAAATGGCCCGAAGCCGTTTATTCGAAGCTCGGCGTCAGCATGATACCGACGGCGAACGGCAAGATCGTTTTCACACAGCTTACGAACGAAGGCTCGTATCAATACCGCGTCAAAATACACGGCGTTACGCAGGCGGAGGTTCAGTCGTGGGTCGACGGTATGCTCGAAAAGGGTTACCGCATGACCGAACGCGACCGCGAGAGGATCAACGGCACCTACGACCACGATACGATGCTGTACCTGCCGAACGAAAAACAGCCTTACAGAGTAAGACTCTCTTATGACTTCGGTCAGGATATGGAAGACGAATACTACTGGGACGGCGAACCCACGCCCTACGTTCTGACAGAAAAAGATGACGGTTACGGCGAGACCCGCACTTATATCGTCTACAATCTCGAAATATCGCTCAATCCGATGAAGACCGAGCGCGAGATCACGGGCGAGTATGAAGAGCTCGGGCTCAAAGCGTCCGACCTCGACGTAAACGAAAATCTGCGCTGCGTGGAGATCGCGAAAGGCTCGTATATGAGCTCGATCAACTTCAGGTTCTATTCGGACCACGTCACGACCGAAGAAGACGTCAAGGCGTGCCGCGACGCGGTCATAGATAAGCTCGCGGCGAACGGCGGCGTTTTCCGCCCCACGTTCAACCCCGACGCCACGCTCACCGCGGACGAGCTGAAAGCGGGCACCGGCGGTTATACCGTCGACGTCAACGGCGGCAGATATATGATAACCGTCAATCCCGACTCCGCTTACGGCGATTTCGGCGACGGGTACGGTCTGATCGTACAGAAATCGAACTGAACGTATTGACATTTGAAGCCAAAAGATATATAATCGTATCAGCAAAGATCAAGGAGGATGAAAATGGGTATATTCGATAAACTCTTCGGCGGCGACAAAAAAGCCGAAAAAGCCGCTTCCGATTTTCTGAAAAAGTTCGC
>JAEEJH010000146.1 GCA_016281775.1 Clostridiales bacterium
GGGAAAGGGGGTTTGGGGGTTGCGAGCATATGCGAGCGGAGGGGTGGGTAACCCCCAAGGACGATCGGGGTTAATCGGATGATCGTTTAACGCATCGTAGGGGTGCGGTCACCGCTCCCGTTCTGAACGGTTACGTAAAACGTTTATTTTCTGTAATTTTTCCGCTGCGGGCGATTCGTGAATCGCCCCTACGACCTTCAAATATCGTCCGCACAAACCGCTTCTAACGACGGGAGCAAGCCCCCGCCCTACCGTCCTCCGTATAACGTCCGTGCTGACCGTTCGTTTTTTTGGGGTTCCCCGCCCCCCCTAATCCACCCCAAACCCCGCCATCCCCCCATTGTTTCAATGGGGCTTTTTCGCCTGCCGCGCGGCCCCCTCGATCTTTGATCGACGGGAGGGGTAAGGGGGCTTGGGGGTTGCGAGCGGTAAGGGGTTCCCCAAAAAGCGATGAGCTTTTTGGGGGTTTCCGGAAGCGAGCGGAGGGGTGGGGCAACCCCCAAATTCGTCGCCGGCGCAAACTTCACCCACCCCCGGCGCCTCGGCGACCCGTCAATCCGCAATATTCTGCAAACGAATGTTATACCGTACCTGTAGGGGAGTGTCACCCGAGACAAAAAGACGTCGCGGCGTTTTCCGCCGCGGCGCTTTTTTTCAATTTTAAATTATTGTCCCGGTTTTACTGCGGTCCGAGCAGCGAGACGTCTTCGCTTACAAGATACTTGCGCAATCTTATAAGGTCCTTACCGTTGACGGTGCCGTCGCCGTTGCAGTCGGCGCCGCCGGACAGTTCGACGTCGGAACCGACAAGATATTTACGAAGTCTTATGAGGTCCTTGCCGTTGACCACTCCGTCGCCGTTGATGTCGCCGTACATGAAGTTGACGACTTCGGCTTCGTCTTCGTACGTCACGCCCATAAATTCGACCGTCGCAGTATATTTCGTGACGTTGTAGGCGTTATCTTCTCTTAGCACGAACGTTTCGCTCGTTATCTGTGCGCCGATCGCTTCAACGGCGAGGCAGTTCTCGCAGTGGAACGTCGCGGTAGCGGATGAATGATCTTCAGCCCATACGAACACGGGACCGGTAAAGCTGTGCCCGTTTGCGGGGATCTCGACGGTCTGTTCTTCGCTGTATTCTGTCTCTTCAAACGTTACGGTCGCCGTATATTTGACCGATCCCTTTTCCGTGCAGGTCGGTTCGGTCGTGCGCGAGATCACCGTCGCGTTGACGTTCTGCTTGTCGCCGCACGCGGCGCAGGTGAATTCTGCCGAAGCGGAAGAATGGTCGGCCGCCCACGTGAATACGGGTTCGCCGTAGGAGTGTCCCTTTGCGGGTATCTCGAAAGGCAGCTCTTCCGAATATTCGGTCCCTTCAAACGTTACGGAGGCTGTGTACGTGACCGATCCCTTTTCGGTACAGGTCGGCTCAGAGGTACGCGTGCTGACGGTCGCGTCGACGTTCTGTTCGTCGCCGCATACGGCGCAGACGAATTTCGCGGTTGCTGACGAATGGTCGGCCGCCCACGTGAATACGGGTTCGCCGTAGGAGTGTCCCTTTGCGGGTATCTCGAAAGGCAGCTCTTCCGAATATCCGGTCCCTTCAAACGTTACGGAGGCTGTGTACGTGACCGATCCCTTTTCGGTACAGGTCGGCTCAGAGGTGCGGGTGCTGACTGTCGCGTCGACGTTCTGTTCGTCGCCGCATACGGCGCAGACGAATTTCGCGGTTGCTGACGAATGGTCGGCCGCCCACGTGAATACGGGTTCGCCGTAGCTGTGGCCGTTCGCCGGCACGGTCTGGTTTGCCTGTAAAACGTCGCCGCAGAGCGCGCAGACTAACTCGCCGGAAAGGCCGGTGGCGGTACACGTCGGAGCGACGGCGTTTACCGTCTCGGTCCTGTGATGGTCGCAGCCGACGGTCAATGAGCCGGAGGCGACGTCGGCGACGACGTCGCTGCCGTCGGCGCCGGTTATACTGACGAGATTTGCGGTTATCGCGTATTCGCCGCGTTCGGCGGTATCGGAAATGATGAAATGAAGCGTGGCGACGACGTCGGAGTTCACGTCGGTTTCGCTGCCGAGCACGACGCTTTCACCGAACGTACAGTCGGCAAATACGTCCGACGTCACGCTGTCGAGCGTAAGGAACGCCGGGAATGACAGAGCGAGCTCCATCGCGCAAAAGCCGGAGTTGTTTTCGACCGATACGGTTATATCCGCCGTACCGTCTATCACGCCTTCGCCCGCGCCGACCTTAACGGTCATGCGGTACAGCGGCGCTTCAAGCGATTCTGCCATTGCCGGAACGTCTGTCTCCGTGCTGTCGTAGCATTCTTTGATATCGAACGATATCCCGGTATTGCCGGCGGGAACGTCTGCGACGGCAAAGGTGAGCGTCATGAGCGAGCCCGTGCCTTTTATGTTTTTGTTGTTGAAAACTATTATGTTTTTGTCGCCGATCTCAAAATCGACCGGATCGTAGGACAGATCCGCGCCGTCTCTCGTCGCGCTTATGAGAGTAAGCACGCTGTTATCGTAGACGGGCGAGAACCTCATATACATGAATCCCGGGTTCTGCGTTACCGCGAGCGTGACCTTCAGTTCACCGCCCGCGACGCCGCCTTCAGTCTCCGCCGTAAGAACGACGCCGTTGAAGGTCTCAGCCGAGTTGCCGATACTGCAGACCGCGGAAAACATCGCGATCAGTATTATCAATGAAACAATTCTTTTCATTTCGTACCTCCTTGGTATACTGTATTGATTATAGCAGATAAATTCCGATTAGTCAATAGAAAAAACCATTAAAAACCCGAAAGATGATCGTACAGATCGAAAGAAACGGCCGTGACGGTTCAAAATGCCGTCACGGCCGGAATAACGGACGGTCTGCGCCGGATCTTCATTTTTTTACGATCTGCTTCTGGCCGGTTTTGTCGCTCTTCTGAGGTATTATGAACAGCGACGTGTCCGTAATTAGGCGGATGTTGTCTCTATTGAGTTTATCGTAGTTGACGCTTACGGTGCTTATGCGTCTGCCGCTGCCTAATCTGCGTATGATGATTCTGAGATAACCTCTGTCCGCCATGATGTTCGCTACGTCCTTAACGGTCTCTCTTTCGATACCGTAAATGTCGGACACCGCGTTTATCACCGAAGTGAATGTCGGAGCCTTGTCCGAATCTTCGCCGAAACTCTTTTTCAGTTCGTTTACGTGATACGCTATCATTGAGTAATAAGTACGTTCCGGCTCTTCTTCCCCGGGCAGTTCGATACATTTGCTCGCCACGTTTTTAAGCATTCCCGAAAGCCCTTCTTTGACGGCGTAGATTATCACTTTTTTACCGCATCTGTCGGCAAGGAACTTGACTACCGACGAAAAGTGACCGTCGCCCGTGAAAATGATGAACGTGTCGACGTTGTTATCGGCTGATACGAGGGCTTTCTGATAAATGTAATCGAGCATTATGAAATCGGTAAAGTCTTTTTTGTAATGAGGACTCGTGTTCTGAGTTTCTATGACGAGATTCGTGACCTCGCGTATGCGCGGTATTTCGTTTCTCATGCCGGGATTCGAGAAATCGCCGAAAAACAGCAATTCTTTTATATCGTAATCCGCGGCTATGCCGTCGCGCCATTCCCTTATACGCGGGCGCAGACTGAACTTTTTATACATTGAAACGTACCAATGCTCGTAATCGACGAAAACGTATGCTCCGGGTTTTTTGTTCTTTTTGAGTTTTGAGAATATTCCTATCTTTCACACCTCCTTTCCGTACTTTCCATTATATCATTTTTCAGCCGGTTGTCAAGTATTTTTCGTTACGGACGCGAAAATTCAGTAAATCCCGCTTTTAAGGCGGATCCGCGATACCTGCGTCGCGCCGTATGCGCCTGACGAGCAGGTGATCGCGTACGGGTTTGAAAGAATAACGGGGACGAGCGTAATATCTCATCCCCGTTTCCGAAACTTTATTTAACTCTCAAAGCGCTTTCTTATTTTGACAAAGAGAAGTTTTCAAGCCATACCGCGTAGCGGGTGTAAAGCGCCTGCGCCTCGCTCATCATCGCCGTACCGTTTTTCAGAGTATATTTATCGGCCTCGGGGTCGTAGGTATAGCTGCCGGCTTCCCGTTCCGAGACGGCTTTTTCGCAAAGCGTCCGCCCGTCTGTGATTATCTGAACGAGTTCCGCCGTGCGTCCGTCGCCGATCGCCTCCGCGCGTTTTATAAGACCCGGGAAAAAACCTTCCGCGCTCTGAGCCGTAAACTGCTTTTCTTCATAGAAAGCGACGTCGGCGGGATAAAGATAAAACGGATTGCCGTCTTTGTCTTTGCCCCTGTAATTCGGCCAGTTGCATTCAAAATCGATAAAATCGAACATTGAATACACGTCAGAGGCGATGCCGGCGTTCGATATGCGCTCCCACAGAGCGAGCTTTTCGGACGCTTCTTTCGAATCGACCTTACTGTAAACGGCGTTTGCGATACGGTAACCGTAAGTATAGCCGTACTCGTCGCTGAAGTCGCCCGTCTCGAGCGTGCCGGTCACGTTGATCGGTCCGTCGTAGAAGTCGAATTTATCGCCCGGTTTTGCGTAGACCGCGATCGTGTTCGACAGCTGCTGCGTGTTCGGCACGCAGTAAGGACAGCTCTGATAGGGCAGATTCATCAGATATATGAATTTTCCGCTCACCGGAGAGACCGTCGCCATATAACCGACTATCTCGACCGTGCTGCCCGAAAGCGCCCTGATCCTGCTCATGTTTATCGAATCCGCAAACGTCAGCCGTACTGTCTCGCCGCTTTTGCCGCCGCACGAGGCAAGGCAGAAACAGCAAAGAAGCATCAAAAGAGCTATTGCGGAAGCAAGTAATTTTTTCATATCAGGTCCTCAGTTTTTGATGATGTCTTTTTTTGCGATATGCAGCGTACAGATAAACGTCGGCAGCACGCTTATGACGAACACCGCCGCCATAATGAGCCATTCGAACGGGTAGACTTTCGCCGTATCGAACACTATGCCCATCGACGCGGCGTACCGTCCCATAAGAAGCAGACACAGGCGCGATAAGCAAAACGATATCGCCGTCGCCAGAAGACCTATCACGCCGTTCTGGAACAGAAAGAGCAGATTGATCTTGTCAGTACCGACGCCGATAAGACGCATCAGCGCGATATCTTTCTGCGAGTCGTACATATTCAGTATCGTTATCGTCGATATGACGAATATGTTCATTATGAGGATGATGACGCAGAGCGCGTAAACGATCCTGCGGCTCAGGTCAACGTTGCCCATGACCTCGCGTATGACCTCGGCGGGCGTTACGGTGAGTATCTTCGAGTCTTCCGCGAGTTCTTTTTTTATCATCTCGGAGGCGGCGAGCGTTTTGCTTCTCACGAGCACGGCGCAGACGGTGCCTTCTTCGGCGTGTTCTTCGTGTTCATCCTCTTCTTCGTGTCCGTGATGTTCGTGTATCTCCCAGACGGTCTCTATATCCGTAAATACGGCGTTGTCGTACGCGGTCTTAGTCTGCCCGAGAATGCCGACGACGGTCAGAGGAGTCGCTTCGTGCTTTTCTCCGCTCTCGGAAAGTCCGTGAGACGTGATCAGTTTGTCTCCGATATGCAGTCCGTAAGCCGCCGCGACGGCGTGACCGACGACCGCCTCGAACGTTTCTTTGAAGCACTCGCCTTCTTTCACGCCTTTGCCGGCGAGGAATTCCGGCTTGGTGCCGACGATCTTTGCGGAATTGTAACTGTCGCCCATGGCGAACGGTATGGCGACGTTGACGCGATCGTCGTTCTGCAGCCGCCGTACGTATTCGTAAGAGATCGTGCCGAGCGGTTTGTCGGTGAAGAACAGCGTGTTCATCGTGAGCTGAGTCGCGCTGCCCGACGGTCCGATTATCATATCGTACGACGATGTAGTGTTCACGAGCCCGTCGTTTATCTGTTCCGCGGCGTTGTACGCGAGTATCGCCACCGTAGCCGAGATGACGACCGAGAGCAGTACGAGTATCAGCTTGACCTTCTTCGTAAGCATGTTTTTGAGCGCGAATTTAATCATTTCCGCTCACCCCGCTTTCGTCATACGAGGAGGCGATCGCGTTCATATCGACGACGTGGTCGAAAAGCGGCGCGAGCCGGTCGTCGTGAGTAACGGCGATCAGAGTTTTGCCGCGGGCGATCTCAAGCATCTGTTTTACGACCGAACTGCCGATCTCGTAATTGAGGTTGCCGGTCGGTTCGTCCGCCAGAATAATGTCCGGAGCTTTCACAAAGGCGCGGGCTATTGCGACTCTCTGCCGCTCGCCGCCCGAAAGCTTCGATACTTTCTTCTTCTTTTTTGAGAGTATGCCGAGCGCGCTCAGCACCTCGTCCATCCGGTCGGTCCTCACGCCTTCGAGCTTCAGTATATCTATGTTGTCGGCGACCGTCATTTCTTCGATGAGTTTGAAATCCTGAAAGATATAGCCGATCTTTTCGATACGGAATTTATCCTTTTTCTTCTGCGGCATCGAACTTATCTCGGCGCCGTCAAAACAGATACGTCCTTCGCTCGGTGTGATAACGCCGGCGATCATATTGAGCAGCGTCGACTTGCCGCAGCCGGAAGCGCCCAGAAGCACGTAGCTCTCTCCCGTCTCAAACGTGACGTCTTTATATTTTATGTACGTGTCAGCGTCGAAACGCTTGACAAGATTTTCAGTTTTGATCATTTACGTATCACCTTCGATGTTATGTATTCAAGTCAGCTGTGAATAAAAAAGCAAAGGGACAGCCTATCGGATACGGTAACCCGTACGTAAAATAAGCGAAATATCCCTTTACGGTCTTCAATCCGTCAGTTTGACCTTCAGCAAAACAGGCGTGAAAACAAAAGCGTCGCCGGCTGAAACGCGCCGCGATAAAACGGCGGTGGCGCACAAAACGGCGGCGACGAAAGATGCAAAGAGCAGTAAAGACAGCTCTTTCAGCGATCTCTGTGCCGTCGCGATGGTGCGGCAGACACGGCATTCTTCACCGGAACAGTCGTGACCGGACTCCGCGGCGATGAAAAGGCGGGAAAATATCAAAATGAAAATAACAAAGACAGCGATCGCCGCCAAAGACGTTTTCTTTATCTTCATCACGTTTTTCCCCCTTTTACGCGTTATAATTTTATTATACTCGCAAATGTGAAAATTTCAACCGTTTGCGTAAACGTTTGTAAAAAAGCCCGTACAAACTCATGTCCGGGCTTTTAAATTTATACATTTGCCGGACTCCGCTCCGGCTCTCACGCCATAGCGTTGAACAGTTCCGCCAGAAATTCGCGGTCGTCCACGTCGACGACGAGCAGCATGGGCTTCGCGCCGTCGTAAGGGATCTCCTCCGGGGCGTCGGGCATGAGGCGAAGAGACGCCTCCGTCTTTTTTACGAGGAACCTGTCGTCGTTAATACCGCCCACGATCCTGCCGCGATAATAAATAATGTACTCTCCCATCATGGCCCTGTAAGTCACGCCGTCGAACTCCGACAGCTGGTCCATGATAAAATCGAGATAACTTTTGCTTGACGCCATCGCTTTATCCGTTCGTTATTCGTCAGACGTATCGCCGTCTTCGCGCTTTTCGTCTTCTTCTCCCTCTTCTCCGTCTTCGCCGTAATACTCTTCGTCTTCTTCGGCGGCGAGGCTCTCGTCGTATTCGCCGTCGGGCTTCTTTTCAAGCGAGGCGGCGTATTCGGCGGCTTCTCTCAGCACCTGTTCGAAATCGGTTTCGCCCGAACGGTAGTTTAATATCTCGTCCCATTCGTCGTTTTTGACGATAAACGTGTATTTGCTTTTTTCGTAAGTGCATTCAAGATAAGCGTCGTTTTCAAAAGTGCACGAAAACACGTTCTGCCCGTGAGCCGAGCGTATGGCGGGCTTTACGCCCATGGGATGCAGTACGCGCTTTATCTCTTTATTGTGCGAAACGTGCAGATACCTGATCTTGAAAAACAATTCTTCGATCAGGCAGCTCAAAAGCGCTATTATGCATATCACGTATACCGCGCCGGAAAGATCGAATCCGACTTTTTTGACGCGTATGAATAGCAGTACCGTGACTGCGGCGGCAAGCGCGAGGTACAGAAAAACGCTGACGAATTTGTAAACGAGTTTCGCGGTCTTTTTCTTTTTTATTATCTTTGCGAAAAGGTCGTACAGATATTTCATTTTGTCACCCTATTTCTTTTTTATATTTCCTTCGCCGTCGATCTTTACCGCCGGCGAGATCGAGATCATGTAATCGAGCACCGTTTTATATTCGTCGCCGCGGCAAAGCCATACGTGGTCAACATCCTGCATGCACGGTATGAAGCGCGAGGCTACGGACAGATCGTTCGGATCGATCTTTACCTCGAGAACGCCGGTCTTTACCATCGGGTTTTCGAATAAGAAGTTGCCGAGGTTGTAAGCAATCATCTTGCCCCTGTAGAACTCGATGCCCTGGAGCTGATGCGCGTGCGCTCCGATTATGAGATCGGCTCCGCAGTCGATGTATTCGTGCCCCTGTTCTCTGATTATATCTTCTATGCGGTACGAATTCTCCTTGCCCCAGTGCGGATAGACGATAACGAAATCCGATTCTGCTTTCGCTTTTGCGACCGCGATCTTCATATTGCCCGAATCGTACATACCGAACACGCCCGGCACGTTTTCTTCGGCTATCGGAGTTATGTAGTGCTTTTCGGCGCGCGAACCGCAGAGTATCGCTATCTTTCTGCCGTTTATAACGTAAAAGAACGGTTCTGACGCTTCGGCGAGATTTTTGCCCGCTCCGGCAAAATCCATGCCGTAATCTATCATCGTCTGTATCGTGTCGAGAAACGCGTCGCGCCCGTAATCATATACGTGATTGTTCGCAAGACTTACGAAATCGACGCCGATCATATGGTAGATGTTTACGTTTTCCGGATTGCCTCTGTACGTATACGCCTTGTCGAGCTTTTTGCCGCGGGTCGACGCCGCAAATTCGTGATTTGCGACCGTGACGTCATAGCTTTTGAGCAGATCGATCAGATCCTGCGATACTATCGACGCGACGTCTTTGCCGTATTTGACGTAACGCTTCATCACCGCTTCGCCGTCGTCGAGGCTTATATCGCCGCAGAAGACGAAGTTTATGACGGATGTATCGGCCGCGTCGACCGCTCTGTATTTGAGCATGTCGCCTCTGCCCGTATATTCGTCATAGAGGACGTATACGCTCTTGCCGATAAGTCTGTACCACGTCTCCGGGCTGTATTTGCCGTTTGAAACCGCCGCTTTTACGTTTTTGACGACGTCTTCGCCGTAGTTGTCGGATATGAAAGCAAGGAATTTTTCGTCCCTGTGCGCTTTTTCGTAGGCTGTCAGCAACGGATCTTCCGGTTCTTCCGTTTCTGGCGGTTCGGTCGGAGCCTCGGTAGTCGGCGGAGCTTCCGTCTCCGTCGCGGGCGGATCCGTCGCCGGCGGCTCGGTCGGAGTTTCCGTTTCCGTTTTTTCCGTCGCGCCCTCGGTCAGCGGCGGTATCGTTTCATACGGCGCCTCCGTTTCCGGCGCTTCGGTAACGACAGCCTCACTCGGCGCCGCCTCGGTTATATCCGCCGCCGTGGTTACGGGAACGGAAGCCGGCGTACAGCCGGACAACAGCAGCAGTGCGATCAGCAAAAGCGCTGCCGCTTTGATCATATTTTTCATACTAAAACCTGAATTTGAACTTATTTTTCTCTTCTTTTTCGTTTTTCTCTGCCGTTTTCGGCATATCTGCCGGTTCCGGAGTTTCCGTCTTACTGATCGGTACGACTTCGCTCTCCGTCACGCGGCGGATGAACTCGCCGTAGCGTTTGCGCGTATGCGGCAAAGACGAGAAAAGCAGCAGCAGTACCGCCGCCCCCGCGATCATGAGCGCGAGAGAAACGGTCTTGTCGTCCGCCGAAGCGTAGTATTTGAAGCAGACCGTGTAATATACGGTAAACACGAAAAGCGAGAATATATAGTCGGGCAGGCTCTTCGTATAAACGCCCTTGATCGCCGAACCGCCTTCGCATTCGACTATCCTGCCGCGGAAGACCGAGGCAAACGGATCGTAGGCGTTTTTAGGTTTTCTGACTATTTTTATTTTGTCGCCTTTGCGTGTCGACAGAAAGATCCAGTCGTTCTGCTCGTCCGCACCGGCGAACCTCGCTTCCGAGGTGAGATCGTCAAAGCGCGCGATGAGCTCGTTTTTTCCGTAATTGCTCTTAAAAATCATATCTTCCTCCGGTATATGAATATATAATACAAAATAAACCGGGTTTTGTCAATATAACTGTCAAAAATCTCTTGATTTTTTTGATTTACACTGATATAATTATATCAAATAAACTGCAAGGAGATTTTTATGAAGAGAGCGATATCATTGTTTTTCGCGCTTACCATGGTGATTTCATGCTTTATCATGGCTGGATGCGCCGAAAAACCCCCGGCCGTAAAGCCGTCCGAGTCCGACGCAGCCGCAACCGAGGCCGTGACGGAAGCGGTGACCGAAGAACCCGAAATACTGCCCGATCTGCCCGAGGTCACGTTTGAAAACTCGGATCCGTTCGTGGTGCTCCTTCAGAGCGGCATTTACGCAGACGACTTCTACACCGAAGATCACGATACGGGCGACACGCTTCACGACGCGGTGAGACTCAGAAACAGCAACGTCTGCGACAAGTACAAGATCGAACTTGAGGTCATAACCGACGAGTGGAGCAGCGTTACCGACAGAATAAGACTGAGCGTAAACGGCGGCACGCACGAATACGATCTCTGTTTCGTACATATGGTATCGGGCGCGACGCTCGCACAGAGCAATATCGTTTTACCGTTTGAAAAACTCGAATACGTCGATCTGTCGAAACCGTGGTGGGACAAAGCGATAAAGAACGGCTTCTCGATAGAGAACAACATGATGATGGTCAACGGCGACATCAGCCCGATGAGCTTCAGCACGACGTCATGTATGTATTTCAATAAAAAACTGTTCGACGATAACGATATGGAGTATCCGTATAAACTCGTCGAAGAAGGCAAATGGACGTTCGACAAGCTCTTCGAGATGACCAAGGATATGACGATACCGGACGGCGAAGGCAAGATCGACGCGAAAAACGGCAAAAACCAGTTCGGTCTCGCCTCGTGGTATCTTGACGTTCCTTACAGTTTTTATTATGCCGCCGGCGGTATGATAGTGACGAAAGATCCCGACACCGACAAACCCATTTACGCCCCCGACCTTGAACGCGATACGGCGATATACGATAAGATCTACAACGTAATAATAAAAAACAACGCGTATTTCGAGACGAACACATCGGATTTCCCGAACGTTGCAAAGGTGTTTGCCGACGGCAGAGCGCTGTTCTATGACGCAAAACTGTCAAGCGCCGAAGAACTGCGCGATATGGACAACGAATTCGGCATACTGCCCGTTCCGAAGTACAACGAGGCTCAGGACGATTACTATTCGTTCGTCAACGGCGCGTCAAGCATGGTTTGCGTACCGACGACGTGCAGGACCGCCGAAATGCGCGAACGCGCTTCGATACTGATCGAAGCCTTCGCATACGAATCTTATAAGATCGTCACCCCGGCTCTGATCGAAACGTATCTGAAACGCAAGGTCACTCGCGACGCAGACTCGCAGGATATGATAAACTACATCATAAGAAACCGCGTGTTCGATATGGCGTATATCAATATGCACGACGGCGTCGGATCGTACATAAGAGATTTGCTGCAGAAAAAGAGCACTAACGTAAGCTCCGAACTCGGCAAGTACAAAAAGAGCGCTCCGAAAAAGATCGACAAAATAGTCGACGCGTTTGAAAAGAGCGTAAGAGACGAATGATAAATGTAACGGGCGGAAGTTTTACCGTCTGTTTGAACAGCGAGTAAGCGAATACTCAATAAAAGCAGACTGAGGTCAAAATCAGTCTGCTTTTCTGTTCAGTAAGTAATAGGCCGTTACAGAGATACGCGTCGATCGTTTAAAACGGCCACTCGATCTGCAAACTTCAGAGCCGTGCGCACGATGTTCGTACCGCGTGTGAACCCCCAACGTTCACTTCGTTCGTGCCGGGGAACCCCTACGTGAACCCCAACACTCACTTTGTTCGTGTCGGGGAACCCCTACGTGAACCCCCAACACTCACTTTGTTCGTGTCGGGGAACCCCTTGCAGACAGGACGAATGAATAAGGTGTCGCTTCGCGATTTCCGTGTGCCATACGGCACCCTTGAGGGGCGCCCACCGTGAACCCCCAAAAACTCGACATGCTCGTTTTCGGGGAACCCCGGTCCCGTGAACCCCCAAAAACTCGACAAGCTCGTTTTCGGGGAACCCCGGTCCCACCCCTACTGATCCCCA
>JAEEJH010000147.1 GCA_016281775.1 Clostridiales bacterium
TAGGGATATACCCATATCCCGCACTGACCGGGCGTGACGCACGCTTCCGTGCCGGATACTATCGACGGGAGCCTGAAAAAATCCTCCTGGTCGCTTACCGACTGAAGTCTGAAATGCGAGAGCGTCTCGTTATCGGCTCTCATGGCGCCGCTGCCGCAGTTTTCAAGAAAAAGATCGTGAAATTCGCTTTGAAGTTCGTCGATAAACGAGTAAAAAGCGGCGGTATGCTCGTGAAGCGAAGCCGCTCCGTCAGGATCGATCCCGGCTCCAGTATTGGCGTTATAGTCGTTTTTGATATACCTCACGCCCATATCGTACAGCGCTTTTACGCGGGATCTCAGATATTCGCGTACGCCCGGATTTCTGAAATCGTAAAGGCATCTGTCCCCGCCGATACGGCGGCCGTGACGGTAAAGGAGATACTCGGGGTGTTCTTTCACGATCTGCGCGCCCGATCCGACGGATTCGAATTCAAACCATATACCGGGCAACATACCGAGAGAGATGATATAGTCAAAAATACCCTGCAAGCCCTCTTCACCGAAAAGCTTGTCGTTTATCAGCCACATACCGAGATCCTTCAGCTCGTCGCCCTGTACTCCGTACCAGCCGGCGTCCATTATATAAACTTCGCATCCGAGCTCTGCCGCGGCTTTTGCAAGCGGCAGAGTTTTTTCTTTCGTAGGCAGAGCCCATAATGCGTTCATATAGTCGTTATAGCAGACGAAGGGAAGATTTTCCCCGCCGTGAAGCTCGGATCTTGAAAATGACATCATCGCAAGAGCGTCTTCGAAACCGCCTTTTATATACCCGACGACGGAGCGGCACGTTTTAAGCGACTCCCCGGGCAAAAGCTCCTTATGAAAACCGTCGTTGCTTTCAAGGCAGTCGGTCGTCATGATAACTATCTCCGTATCGTCGCGGTAGCCTCTTATGCCGCAGTTCACGCACCAGCCGTGACCGCACAGTATCTCGGCAAAAAAGCACTCGTTCTGTTCCGTATCTTCAACTATCACGAGCGGCTCGAAGCGGCATGTGCTCCAGCTGCTTTTTGATTCGAGGCGGAAAGAAGACTGCGAGCCGTGATTATATGTTTTGTAAAGTCCGGCTTCCTCGGCGGTCACGTGCCGCCATTGAGCCTCGCCGCACCAGCAGCTTTCGGCGTAGTGGATAATGAATCTGTTCTTTTTCCAAGGTTTTGAACCTCCCCTGCCGATGCCGCAGAGAAACGCGGAGCTCAACAGCTCGACAGACAGAGGCTCATCCCCGTCGTTTCTCATTTCGGTCGATTGAACGACCGCGCCGCATTCGAGTTCTCTGTGACTGACCTTTACGGCAGCGTTATATTTCGGCAGTCGGAAAACACCGTCCGATATTTCGGAAGGCTCCGCGCCGCCCGAAAAATAGTACGCGTTATCTTCGGCGTTGCATCTTGCGTAAAACCGCGGTTCATATTCGTATGCCATGACAAACTCCGTTTTTTTCTTTATTATACCATCATAATATCCCCAAGTCAAGAGTGTGGACGCCGCGATCGAACGGAAAATACGTTTTATCCGTCGCAAAGCCGTCAAGAGTGGTTTGCTTTTTGCGGTTTTCCGCTCTGACCGTGTACTGCGTGCCGTGCCGCTTTATGACAAGCGTGAAACGCGGAAAATCGGCGCAGAATTTCGGTCTTATCTCAAAACCGCCGCCGTATTCCTTATATCCGAGCAGATGCTCGAGCACGGCGCAGAAATACCACGCGGCGGACCCCGTGTACCAGCTCCAGCCGCCTCTGCCGTAAACTCCGTCGGCGGTATAGACGTCGCCCGAAAAGACGTAATTCTCAACGCCGTATCTGCCGTCGCCTATTTTGTTCAGCGGATTCACCGCGCGCAGTATCTCATAACCGCGTTCGTTTTGCCCGGCTTGCAGATATCCTATCGCTCCCCATATCGCGCCGTGCGTGTACTGACCGCCGTTTTCTCTTATGCCCGGCGGGTAAGATGCGATATAGCCGATATCTTTCTGCATATCGAACGGCGGGTAAAACAGACGGAATATGCCGTTTTCGCGGTCGAAAAGCGTTTCGTAAGCCGTATCGAGCGCGGTCTTTACGCGTTCTTCGTTTGCCGACGTCATCGCCGCCGCCGACTGCGGCAGTATATCGATCTCGCATGCGCCGTCGCCGGTCCTGCCGAACGGTTCGCCGCTGTCGAGATAACCCCTTATATAATGATCTCCGTCGAAGCCGTGCTTTTCCGCGGCGCCGATAAGCGCGGCGGCGAGATTTTCATAATATATATAAGCGTTGTCGTTTTTGATCCGGCACATCGAAGCGAGAGTCATAAGAACCGAGGCGGCGAAAAACGTCAGCCAGACGCTTTCTCCGTGACCTTTTATCCCGACCCGGTCCATACCGTCGTTCCAGTCGCCGCCTCCGATAAGACACAGTCCGTGAACGCCGGTCCTGATACGGCCCGCGGCGCGCTTGCAGTGGTCGAGCAGAGTGCCAAACTCCTCCGACGGCGAGGCGGCTTCGTATCTGTCGCGCTCGCTGTCCGCAAGCGGCGGCGAGCCGAGATATCTGACGTTTATATCGAGTATGCCGGTATCGCCCGTTACCGCGATATATTTGCCGGCCGCGACGGTCAGCCAGAGCATATCGTCGCTGCATCTCGTCCGCACTCCCGTTTCGGTTATCGGGTGAAACCAGTGCATAACGTCGCCTTCTCTGTACTGATGCGCCGCACATCGCAGGATATGCGCTTTCACGTCATAAGGCGAGCCGTAAACCGTACACAGACAGTCCTGAAGCTGATCGCGGAAGCCGTAAGCGCCGCCGAGCTGATAATAACCGCACCGCGCGTACGTACGGCAGAACAGCGCCTGATAAGGCGCGTATAAATTGAACATCGTATCGAGCGTACCGTCGGACGAGCGTAGTGTGAAAGGCGACAGAAACCGCCTGACCTTCGCCGCGTAACGAGCCTCCGCGCCGCCTTTTTTGCTCATTATAAAGTCGAGGCAGATCTTCGATCTCACCGCGCCGACCGTGAACGTGCATTCGCCGGGAAAATCGGCGGTCAGCGTGACCGTTCTGCCGTCGAACGATGCGTGAGCGCCGGTCGACGAGCTGATGAAAAGTTCGGGCACGCCCGTTCCGTAAGCGTTCGATACGAATACCGTGCTGCCGCTGACGGCGTATCTCAGAGTTCCGTTCACGGCGTATTCCCCCATAACCGGCTCCGCGGAATAACGTACGGAGCATTCGGCGGGATATCTGATTTTCACCGTCTTGAACGGCAGTACGGGATCGACCGCGAGGACCATATCGTAACGCTGTCCGTTTATATAGCCGCTCCATTCGGCGCGCGACGGATAAAAGCGGCATTCCGAGGCGTATGAAAACAGCTCGTAAGCGGCTCCGTCCCTGTAAAGGATAATCTTTTCCGACGTTTTGCCGGGTACCGTGTCGTGCCCGGTCAGGCGCATCATACGGCAGTTGCCGTAAAAGCTGAAGCCGCCGCTCCTGTCCGTAACGAGCGCGCCGAACGTCCTGTTTGCGTAAATGAAGCTCTGCGGGGCAAAGCTTTTGCCCGACGGTACGATCACGGCGCCGCCCTCCGTCCTTACCGGCTGATCCGGGCGGTCGCTTTTCGCGGCGTAAAGCTCCTTCTCCGGCGGAGAATAAGGCGGGCAGATCTTCATATCGGACGCCGAAACACCGTAAAAGCAGAGATCGTAAAGTAGCCGCGCGGTCTGCTCGTCGGCTTCAAGCGCGAAAACGCGTTCGTTATAAAGCGCGGTAAGGCCGAGCGAGCCGATAAGGCGAAGTATCTCGCTTTTCTTTCTTTTGAAGTACGAATCGTCGCCGTCATAAATTATCACAGTGTCGAAACCGATGCCGCAGATCAGCGCACGGACCGCCGCCTGCGCGTATCGCGGCAGTACGCTCTTCATACGTCCCGCGCCGTATTCGCCGCGGCAGTCGATAAGGAGTATCGGTCTGTCGCCGGATATGCCGTGGCGGTACAAAAGACCTCTGTAAGACCGGTCGAGCCTTTGTGAAGCTGTCTTCGGCGTTTTTCGCATAAAGCGTTTGAGTATCTCGCAGAAAAGCGCGGCTTCAACCGGCGGCAAAGAAGGCGCGGCGCCGCGCCGATTTTCGTTTATCGCCGAAGCGAGCTGAGCTCTCGCCTCGTCGGCGGTTTGACCGGCGGCGATAAAGAATCTCGCTTTGCCGGCGGAGGTCTTTATCAGCAGGCGCGGAAAAACGCACGCGCCCGGCTTATCCGACGCGGCGGTAAAAAACAGTTTTTCATCGCTCTTTGCGTGAA
The DNA here is from genome assembly GCA_016281775.1 of Clostridiales bacterium. Taxonomy (GTDB): domain Bacteria; phylum Bacillota; class Clostridia; order Oscillospirales; family CAG-272; genus UBA1248. The sequence continues at coordinate 4,323 of JAEEJH010000147.1, forward strand.
ACGAATCGGCGCGGCAAAGAAACGTCAGCGGCAGAACGCGGTCGGATACCGCGGCGACCGCGATGCAGAAGCCGCCGGAGAGCGAACGGCGGCTCACCGTAAGCACGCCGCTTTCGTACTCCGCAGTTACGAAAAGCGACGAATACGCCGCGTGGCGGCGGTGATCGGCGAGGCTTTCGAGTATCGGCTCAAAGCAAAGCGCGCATCCGTAAGGGCCGGACGACACGTCTATATAAAACGCCTGCGATCCGGTACAGACCGATAAAACGGCGCGCAGATCACCGCGGCGGTATTCGATTCCGACCGGTGAAAACGAATAAGGGTAAGAGAACAGATCGAATACCGAATCGCCGCGGCAGAGAAGAGAAAGACGGCTTGTTCCTTCGGCGTTCGGATCGCATATGCACACGTCTTTTCTGTAAAGCCCCGCGCCGTATCTGTCGGCGATGACAGTGCAGACCGTATTCGTGACCGCCGCCGCGTCGGCTTCAAATTCCCGCCCGGACGATCTGCCGAAGACTGCGGTTTTGCGTTTTTCGCCGTTGCGGTCAGCCGGCGCGCCGGACGGCGTTTTCTCGTATAAAAGCGGCAGATAGGCCGATATCCGTCTGTCAGAGCAGAACCGCTTTACGAATATACCGTCAAAGAGCCGGTTTGCCGCCGCGATCATGCTCATACCGATATGATGCGCCATGTAACAGCGTATGATCGCGTAACCTTTGCCCACACGCTGAGCAGACAGATCTATCGCCTCGTAAAAGCCGTATTTGCCGTACATGCCCGCCGCCTTCATATTTTTGAGCGACCGCTCGGCGGCTTTGCTTTTACAGAGCATCAGAAAATCCGAATAAGGGCTCAGCACGAGTTCGCTCTCGTTCGGGCAGAGAGCCGCTATGCTTGCTCCGTGCGCTTTGTACTGATAATTCATTTTGCGGTCGAATGCAAAATAGCACGATTCGGACGAGCCGAATATCCGTCTGCCGCCGACGTATGCGCCGTGCTTCCTTTGCCCGTAAAGAGCCAGATCGAGCGAATTGCCGATCAAAGACCCGTCGGGCGCCGGCAGAAACAGAGACGGCATAAAGTATTCGAAAGCCGTGCCCGACCACGAATAAAGACCGCGGATATCGCCGTCCGTGGCGACGGGCCTGCCGAGCGCCGCGAAATGAGATACCGAGGCAAATCCGAACGCTGCGGAGACGATATCCGTCGCGTGCATCTCCGAGATATAAAGATCGTAGCAGTTATCCGATCCGTCGCCCTCGCCTATGCGGAAAAGCTCCCGCCTTTTATCGTAAAGCGGCGACAGATCGCATTCGCCGATCAAACCTTCGACGGTTTTTATCAGCCGTTCGCATCTGAGATCGTATTCTTTATATTCGTATAGCGAAGATGCAAGCGCGATAAGACAGCAGAGATAGTTGCCGCAGTCGACCGTCGAGACGTACGGGCTTATCGCCGAAAGAGTGCGCGTATCGTACCAGTTGTAGAGCAGACCGCCGCGCTTCGGCAGTCCGGTCACGGTCCCGAGCGTCGGCAGCAATACGTCGTAAACGGAATCCTTAGGTATCGCTCCCGTATCTGCGGCGGCGACGACGGATAAGAGATACAGACCGATATTCGTCGGCGAAGTCCGAGGCGCCGCACCTACGCCGCCGAACTCCTGATAGTTATCCGGCGGAAGAAAGCCGTTTTCGGCGTTTACGAGATCCGCGAAATATCCGTAATGGTCTTTCACGCATTTGATGAGAAACTCTCGGTCAGGCAGAGCGGACGGCATTTTCGCAGGCGTCCGCGAGGTAAGATAAGCGGCGATCATGGAAAAAGCCGCCGAAAACCCGCTCACAAACGACGCGCCGCACGAAAAGAACGCGAGCGCGGTTCCGTAAATCAAAGACGGCAGAAAAGCGGCGAAATAGTCCGACGGCCGGTCCTTTTTCCGGTCCGAGAATGAAGAAGAAGTCCAGCTGAGCAGATTTTTGCCGCTCAGAAGACGGTACAGCGCCGTGAATACAGCCCTGCACGATACCGAAGCTTCGTAAAACAAAAACGACAGACGCAAAAAAAGTCTGCATATACGCGCCGCGCGTTCCCGGCGCCCCGCCGAATGCGAGAGTATATACGGTATCTCCGGTATATACAGATAAGAAAGCGCGAAAAGAGAACCGGCCGGCAGAGCGGAGAACAAAAGCGAGGCGATGACCGCAAGCACGGCGCATACCGGCGCAGCGTCGCGCAGTACGTTGCCGTAAAGAACGTATCTGTCAAGACCTTTCATACCGGGACGGCGGCTTTTTCCGTCCTCGCCCGTAAAGCTTCTGCCGCAAAGCGTAAGCGACTGAACGTCGCCTCTGATCCATCTGTCCAGCCGTCTGTAATACGAGAGCGCGTTTTTCGGTACGCTCTCGTACATGGTCACGTCGGTCAGCGCGCCGCACCGGCAGAGACATCCTTCGACCGCGTCGTGCGACAGTATTCTGCCCCTCGGCAAAACTCCGCAGGCGCATATATAAAAAGCCTCCGTATCTATCACGCCCTTGCCGCAGAACACTCCGCGCGAAAAGACCGCGCTGAAAATATCGTGCTCGGCGCCGCGGTAACAGTCAATACCCGGATCGGGAAAGAAAACGCGCGAAAAATAAGTGCTTTTTTCATCCGGCAGTTTTACCTTCATCACCGGCTGCATTATCGCGTGACCGGATACGACCCTGCGTTTTTTCGTATCGACGACCGCCCTGTTGTACGGATGGCAGGCGGCGCGGATCATACCGTCCGACGAACCGGGAAAGAGCAGAGTGTCGGAATCGAGCGTTATTATATAAGGAATATTATATAATAAGGAGGCGTCGCCTTCGACCGACAGATCGGACGATCCGGTCCGTATCAGCCTGACGAGCTCGCACACCGCGCCCCGCTTGCGTTCCGGCGCGATATACTTTTCTTCGCCCGGAGAATATTTTCTCGTTCTGTAAAACAGATAGAATCCTCCGCCGTATCTGCGGTTAAGATCCGCCACGCCGTCTCTGTATCTTTTGATCAGATCGCCGTCGCCCTGTTCGGTACGCGAAGACGAATCGGGCAGATCGCCGAGTATGCCGAAATAAACGGAGTTTTTGCCGCGCTCCGTGATACAGAGCTTTTCGAGCCTGCCGATCAGCTCCGACGGATCCGCTTCGAAAAGCGCGGTGACGACAATGAGATACGGCGGCAGTTTTTCGTCTTCGCCGAGGCGAAAAGGCTTTTTCGCCGGGCACACGCGTGCAAACAGACGGCAGACGAAAAACACGGCGAGCCGGTAAAGCGGCAGAGCGGAGAAAAGGCAGACGGTAAAACTGCGGCACAGAATATAAAGCAGCGCCGAAAAAGCCGCCGTGAGCGCGCCGACGGCGGCAAAATAAAGAGGCGGAAGCTTCGATTTGCCCGAAAACAGATAAGAAGTCAGTTTGTGCGCCGGTATCCGCGTCAAAAGATCCGAAACCGACAAGTCGAGCCTCTTCGCTTTTTCAAAAAGAGTCTCTCTGTACGCGGCTTTCGTATCGTCGTCGCTTACCGCGTAGTCTTCGTAAAGCGAAAGGCGCGCCTCGAGCGGCGAGCATTCTTTCGCTATCAGTTCAAAATCAAGTTTATCCGCCCGGCGAAAAAGCGCGGTAACGTCGTGCCCTTCGCACAACCGGCGGCAGTAGCAGACGGTGAGATAAGCCTTGAGCCGCCGCACCTCGGTATCGGCGGCGTTCTGCCTGCGCAGAAAAGCGCATATATCGTCGAAACCGACCGAATACGAGCAAAGCCCGAGCCACCTCTGAAGCTGCGACAAAAAATCGGCGTCAGGCCTTTTTGCAAGCGCCGCTCCGGCTTCTCTCAGACGCGGCAGGATGAAGTATCTGTTGTCCGATACGGGCAGAAACTCCGAATCTCCGATCCGCTTGATCAAAACTTTTAATTCCTTTTTTAACGTACTGTCCGCCATAAAGCCCACCTCCGCCGTGATTATTGCACCGGCGCGCTTTTTTTATTCTATTTTTCGTTTTTGATGTTGACATACGCTGTTTTTTGGTATATAATCTGAAAAAACAAAAACCGGAAGAACGAATATGGAAAGCAAACAAAGCAAATTCAAAAGAATCTTCAAAGAATACTCGCTCATGACGGCGGCGACGCTGATTATGGCGGCGGGCATATACTTTTTCAAATTCCCGAACGATTTCGTCATGGGCGGCGTAAGCGGTATCTCGATGCTTATCGGCAAACTTCAAAGCGCCGTATCGCCCGCCACGGCGATGCTCATTATCAACCTCGCGCTGATAGTCGTCGGCTTCATCGTGTTCGGGCGCGAATTCAGCATAAAGACCGTATACTGCAGCGTCGTGCTGTCCGCCGCGCTCGAGATACTCGAGCTCGCCGTGCCGATGAGCGCGCCGATAACCGACGATACGATGCTCGAGCTCGTATTCGCCGTCGCGCTGCCGGCGGTCGGCTCCGCGGTCGTGTTCAATCTCGGCGGCACCACCGGCGGCACCGATATAGTCGCGATGATCTTCAAAAAACATACGCATCTGAATATCGGTATGTCGCTGTTCATCGTCGACGCCGTCATCGTCGCCGCGGGCTTCTTCGTCAACGGCGCCAAAGCCGGCATGTACTCGCTCGTCGGACTGCTCATCAAAGCTCTCGTCGTCGACGTCATAATCGAGAACATCAATATCAGCAAATACTTTTTCATCGTCACCACGGTCCCGGATAAGATCTGCGAGTATATCAACGTCAACCTGCACAAGGGCGCGACGGTGTGGCAGGCGAAGGGTTCGTACACCAAAGAAGACAAAACGATAATACTCGCCGTCATGACGAGAAGTCAGGCGGTGACCATGCGTAATTATATAAAATCGGTAGATCCTCACGCCTTCGTCGTGATATCTTCGACGAGCGATATCATCGGAAAAGGGTTCAGAAGCACGTAAAAATGCATCAGGACGCATAAAAAATCACATTTTTGCCGGGCGAGCCGTGAAATAATACGAATACCGAGCCAAAAAATCCGTCAAAAATCCGTCGAACGGGGCTTAAAATGTTGTATATCAGCTTCGTTAATGCAATAAACGGTATGCCGAATGTTCAAAATCGTATTAAAAATCGCCTTATTTTCGAATAATTTTGTGTTTTTGAGAAAAAAATATTGCATTTGTACTTGACAATTTAAAAATTAGCGTGTATAATACACAATATCAAAAAATGAAGGAGGAGTTTCAAATGAAGAAACTTACAGCAATTTTATGTCTCCTGCTTGCAGTCAGCATGATATTCTCCCTCGCAGCCTGCACGCCTAAGACTCCGGATCCCGCCAACACCGGCGACGCTACCGGCACTCAGGCTCCCTCAGACACCGAAGAAGAAGATACCGTGCCTCCGGATTACGCTGAAAAATCGAAAACTATATACAATGCAGTTCTCGGAGATTTCAACACAGCGTATCAGGCTGCCAAAGCCGAGAAAAACGTATCCAAAAAATGGGCTATGATGGCCATCGCAGAAGCGAAACTGATGGAATCGGCAGTTATGCTTCCGACCACCACACAGGGCGGTAACTACGCCATTTCGAGAGTTGCTCCGTACACGATCGACTATTCGCTCTGGGGCAATGACGACGAAAACTGGCAGACCGCTCTTATCGCGACTGAGTTCATCAAATCGGCCGACAGAACCGAAATGAAGGCGAAATGGAACGAACTCAAAGGCACGGGCGAATATCTTGCCTGGGCAAAACAGTATCTCGCCGACAAGGGTTACACCCTCCAGACGACCTACAGCACCACGTTCAACAGCTTCCCGCAGACCTGGGACGTTCTTGCAACATCCCGTGCGGCTGACTCGCAGTTCATCGTAAAGACTTACGACGGACTTCTCGAGTATGACAACGAAGGCACTCAGAGACCCGCTCTTGCGTCGTCCTACACGGTTTCCGAAGACGGACTTACCTATACGTTCACGCTCCGTGACACGATCTGGGTAGACAGCCAGGGCAGAGAAGTTGCCAAAGTCAAAGCTGACGACTTCGTAGCAGGTCTCCAGCACAGCGTTGACGCCGAGGGCGGTCTTGACTACCTCGTTGACGGCGTTATCGCAGGTATGCACGCTTACATCAAAGGCGAAACGACTGACTTCTCGACCGTCGGCGTAAAAGCGACTGACGACAAGACTCTCGTTTACACCCTCGAAGCTCCGTGCAGCTACTTCCTCACGATGCTCGGTTACGGCATCTTCGCTCCTATGAGCAGATCCTTCTACGAATCCAAGGGCGGCAAATTCGGCGCTGAATTCGATGCAACTGCCGAATCCTACACCTACGGCAAGACCCAGGACGATATCGCATACTGCGGCGCTTTCATAGTAAAGAACGCTACTGCCGAGTCCATCATCTCGTTCGAAAAGAACGAAAACTACTGGAACAAAGGCGCTATGAACATAGACAAGATCCAGTACCTCTACACCGACGGCAAAGACGAAATGAAACCGTACAACGACGCTGTTGCCGGCACGATCGCAGGCTGCAGCCTTACCACCGCCAGACTGAAACAGTGCAGAGACGACGGCAGATTCGACACCTACGCTTACACTTCGGCAACTAATGCAACGTCCTACATGGCGTTCTTCAACCTCAACCGTTTCTCGTTCAGAGACATCGGTCTGCACACCGTCGTATCTCCTCAGACCGAGGCAGATGCTGCGAGAACCAACAAAGCGATGCAGAACGTAAACTTCCGCCGCGCTCTTGCTTTCTCGCTTGACAGAGCTAACTACAACGCTCAGGGTGTCGGCGACGAACTCAAACTCGTCTCCCTCAGAAACAGCTACACGCCCGCCAAGTTCGTCTATCTTGAAGAAGACGTAACTGTTGACATCAACGGCACAGCCACGCAGTTCGCTGCCGGCACTCCTTACGGTGTCATCATGCAGGCTCAGATCGACGCTGACGGCGTTGCGATCAAAGTTTACGATCCGCAGGCTGACGAAGGCAACGGTTCCGGCGACGGCTATGACGGCTGGTACAACCCGACCGAAGCTATGAATCAGCTGAACACCGCTATCGCGGCTCTTGCCGATCTCAACATCAGCAAAGAAAACCCGATCCAGATAGACCTTCCGTATCCGTCCGCTCGTGAGACCTACGCTAAGAGGGCTCAGGCCGTTAAGAAGTCCGTCGAAGACGCTCTCCAGGGCTTCGTACAGGTCAACCTCGTAGAGTGCAAGAACGATAAAGAATGGTACTACGCAGGCTACTACACCGATTTCGGTTATGAAGCCAACTACGACATCTATGACCTCTCCGGTTGGGGCCCCGACTACGGCGATCCCTCCACGTATCTTGATACGTTCCTCCCGGACGGCGCAGGTTACATGATCAAGTGCATCGGTATATTCTAATTTAATTCAACTGAATTTTGGGTAGGAGGATGGACTTTTGTTCATCCTCTTACTGCAATTATGCGTAGATCCCTTCCCGTTTTCACGGGGAGGGAAATACGGCATTTTTACGGCGTGTTTGTGCACATCGGCGCACGCCGGACTGTACAAACATACCGTAAAAGGTGAAAAATAACGGGCTTGCCCGGACAAGAGTGGAATGATATGACAAAGTATTTATTAAAACGGTTGATTCGCGGGGCGCTTTCGATAGTCGTCGTCGTTGCGATAATCATGATACTCATATACACGCTCATCGACAGAAAAAACATCTTCGCTCAGGACGCTTACTGGACGAAGGTACAGTCGAACCAGAAGATCGTGTATGAGTTTACCAGATGGGAGGAATACGGGTACCTCGATCTCGTCATGTATACCGACTGGCTGAACGATCTTGTCAAAAGCGGCGATCTTGCCGCTGAAGACAGAGACAAAGTAGCTACCATCGGCAAGAAAGCCGAGAACGATACTGCCGAAGTGACGGAATACGTAAGGCGGTTCACCGAATACTACAAATCGCAGGGCTACACCGTAAAAAGGCTCGAAGCCAGAATGATGACCGCCACGAAGTACCTGAACGGCGGTAAAGAGTATCTGTTCGCATACCGCGACAAACCGCTTACAAACAGGCTGTGGAAATATTTTACGGGTATGATCACGGTCGACAATATCCATTACGTTGAGGAGGATATAGGCGAACGCAAGATCACGTTCACCCTGCACGACCCTGCCTACGGCGGCGACAAATTCGCGCCGGCGATAATGGGCAACGGTACGAAACACAAGTATCTGCTTTATTTCGACAATAATTTCCCTTACATACATCAGAATCTCGTAACGCTCAACATCGGTCTTTCGTACTCGATCAACAAGGGCATCGATATTACGAACACCATGAACGACCCGCAGGGCAAACAGGAACAGCGCGACGTCATTTACCCGACCGGCCTGCGCGAAATGAGCGCCGACAATGTCCATACGGCGACGTACGTTGCGGAATCGAGAGACAAGAGCGTCATCACGCAGGAACGCTTCACGGACGATTATACGAGAGTCGTTTTGTATAAATCCGGCTTTTCGAAGATCGGTTATTCGTTCATAATCGGTATCATATCGTCGTTCCTTGCGTATTTTATCGGCATACCGATAGGCGTCATAATGGCGCGAAACAAGGATAAACTGCTTGATAAGATCGGCACGTTCTACATCATATTCATAATCGCGGTCCCGTCGCTTGCATATATCTTCATGTTCAGGGCGATAGGTTCGCTGTTCGGTCTGCCGACGACGTTTATGATGGAGGATTCGGGCAACGCGCTTATGTACGTGCTTCCTATCGTATCGCTCGCGCTGCCGTCCATCGCCGGTCTTATGAGATGGCTGCGCCGTTACATGATCGACCAGATGAACTCCGATTACGTCAAATTCGCGCGTTCCGGAGGTCTTTCGGAAAACGAGATATTCAGTAAGCATATACTGAAAAACGCGGCGATACCGATAATCCACGGCATACCGGGCGCGATACTCGGCTCGGTCGTCGGCGGTATCATAACCGAGCGCGTTTACGTGGTACCTGGTACCGGTAACCTGCTGACGTCCGCCATCAGCGCGTACGACAACGGCGTTATCGTAGGCGTGGCTCTGTTCTATGCGACGCTGACCGTCGTATCGATAATCCTCGGCGATATACTCATGGCTATGTTCGATCCGAGAATTTCGTTCTCAACAAAGGCAAGGTGATCAGTATGAATGAAGAACTTGTAAAAATAGATGATCTCGGCTTTTCCGAAGAGGAGCTTTTCTCCCATTACGATTTCAGCGAGATAGAATCCGAAAAGATCACGGCTCCGCGCTATTCGTACTGGCATTCCGTTTTCAAAGTATTCTTCAGAAAGAAGGTCAATATCTTCATTCTGACGCTGCTGCTTCTCGTTATAATTTTTTCGTACATCTACCCGCTTGTCGTCTCGTTCGACCAGTACGCGCTTCTGCGCGACTATGAGACGTGGCATCTGACGCCCGGCGACGCTTACAGAGTCATCGGCTTCAACATCCACACGCTGCTCGGTACCGGCGACACCGGTATGTCCATTTGGGACTCGACGTGGTACGGCGCGAGAACGTCGATCTCGCTCGCATTCATCTGCGCGGCGATCAATATGTTAATCGGCGTCCTGATAGGCGCGTTATGGGGCTTCTCGAAAAAGATCGATATCGTTATGACGGAGGTCTATAACGTCATAGCTAACGTCCCGTATCTGCTTATCGTTATGGTTTTCATACGAATACTTTCGCCTTCGTTCATAACGCTTGTGTTTGCGCTGACGATAACCGGCTGGCTCGGCATAGCGTACTTCATAAGAACGCAGGTCATAATCATCCGCGACAGAGAATACAATCTCGCGTCGCGCTGTCTCGGTACGTCGCTGTTCAGAATAGCGCTCAAGAACATACTCCCGTTCATGACGAGCGTTATAGTGACGCTGGCGGCAGCCGAGATCCCGTCGTACATTTCGTACGAAGTGTTCCTTTCCTATATCGGTCTCGGCCTTTCCGCAAACGAAGTCTCGCTCGGTAAACTGATCGAGGCTGCTAACGGCGCCATGAACCAGTTCCCGTGGGAATTCTGGAGCCCGGTCGCCATCGCTTCGATCATCGCGGTCGTTTTGTACGTCGCAGGTCAGAACCTCGGCGACGCTTCCGACCCGAGAACGCATATGTAAGGAGGTACTTATGGAAGACAAGAATAAACTGCTGTCCATAAAGGACCTTGAAGTGAAATTCCGCGTGCGCGGCAGAATACTGACCGCCATAAGAGGCATTTCGCTCGATATTCACGAAAACGAATCGATCGCCATCGTCGGCGAATCCGGCTCGGGTAAATCGGTCTTTACGAAAACCTTTGCCGGCATGCTCGACGAAAACGGCTTTATCAGCCACGGCGATATCATATTCAACGACGACGAGCTCGCCGATACCGTCGTAAGCCTCAAAGGCGTCGGCAGATCCCTGCGCGATTCAGCTAAAAAGAGGCTCGACAAATACTCTAAATACGAAGCCGGCGCCGCGGACTACAATGCCATGCTGTCGCTCGAAAAAGAGAGAAAAGAGAAAAAAGAATTAAGAACCGAAGAAAGAGAAGAATTCGATCGCCGTCTCTCCGATCTCGTGTTCAAGCGTACGGAAGCGTCAAACTATAAGCAGACGCTCGACTCAAACAAAGAAGGCGACAAGATCAAAGCGGTCTCCGCGGATATCAAAAAATACGACGCCGCGATCAAATCGGTCAAGACGGAGATGAAAGAAAAGATCAAAGCGCACAAAGCCGCTCTCGCCGCCGATAAAGAGTACAACGAGGAATATGCGAAGAAGAAAGCTGAGATCCTCAGTTCGTCTCAGAGCAAGATCAGCTCGTACCGGCTCGACGACGCGACGTCTGAGAGAAATCAGATCATAGCGAACGAAATTTACCTCTCCGTCGGCAGATACGGCATAGTAAAGCGTATCCAGTATATCAACGGCCTGCTCAGAGCCTTCAAAAAGGCGATGAAGCTCGGTCTCGATCTCAACGACGAGACGGTCAGAAACGGCATTTTCGACAACGTCGTCTTCAGAGTCAAATATCTTGACGGCAACGACAAGATGCTCCACGGCACCTGCGTGCTGAACCTTGCAAAGGTCAAGTATTCGAAAGACTGGAGCCAGATCCGCGGTAAGAGGATCGCCACGGTCTTCCAGGACCCGATGACGTCGCTCAACCCGATCATAACGATCGGCAAACAGATCACCTCGATCATTTTAAAGCACCAGAACTGCTCCGAGACCGAAGCGAGAAAGAGAGCGCTTTCGCTCATGCAGAAGGTCGGCATCCCGAACGCCGAGAACCGTTTCGACGATTATCCGTTCCAGTATTCCGGCGGTATGAGACAGAGAATAGTTATCGCGATAGCTCTTTCCTGCCAGCCGAAAATACTGATCTGCGACGAGCCGACGACCGCGCTTGACGTTACGATCCAGGCGCAGATACTGAAGCTTCTGAAAGATCTGCAGAAAGAATTCAAGTATACGATAGTATTCATTACGCACGACCTCGGCGTCGTTGCTAATATAGCCGACAGAGTCGCCGTGCTTTACGCCGGTCAGATCGTCGAACTCGGCACGGTCGAAGAGATATTCTACGATCCGCGCCACCCGTACACGTGGGCGCTGCTCTCGTCTCTGCCTCAGCTCGCGCAGAGAAATACGAAGCTGTATTCGATTTCCGGTACGCCGCCGTCTCTTTACAATAAGATCATCGGCGACCCGTTCGCACCGAGAAATCCGTACTGCCTGAAGATCGACACGCTGAAAGAGCCGCCGATGTTCAAAGTGACGGAAACGCATTATGCAAAGACCTGGCTGCTCGACCCGCGTGCGCCGAAGTATGAGAAGCCCGAAATAATACAGAACACGCACGATAAACTCGTCAAAGCGTTCAATATCCAAGGAGGTTAAGGCTGTGGCAGAAGTAGTAATTGAAGAAAAAAGCACACTCGCCACGGCGTCGCACCTGCCCGAACACGGTCCGATAGATGAAAACGGCAGAGAAGTGCTTCTCTCGCTGCGCAACGTCGACATCACGTTCGGCAAAGGCGACAAAGCCGTCAAGGCTGTAAAAAAAGCGTCTTTTGATATTTACAAAGGCGAGACTTTCTCGCTCGTCGGCGAGTCCGGCTCGGGCAAAACGACCGTAGGCAGAGCCGTTATCAGAGTAAACCCCTGCTCAAAGGGCGATATACTCTATAAAGGCGTCCGCATCTCCGGTAAAATACCGAGATCGCTCGACCGCGAAGTAATAAGAAATATACAGATGGTATTCCAGGATCCCGCCGCGTCACTGAACGAGCGCGCGACCGTCGAATACATCATCTCCGAAGGCCTTATCAACTTCAAACTGTATAACAGCGAAAAAGAGAGACTCGAAAAGGTCGAAAAGATCATAACCGAAGTCGGTCTGCTCCCCGAACATCTGACGCGTTATCCGCATGAGTTCTCGGGCGGTCAGAGACAGAGAATAGGTCTGGCGAGAGCCATGGTCATGGAACCGGAGCTCGTCGTCGCCGACGAACCTATCTCCGCGCTTGACGTTTCGATCAGAGCGCAGGTGCTCAACCTGCTCAAGAAGTTCCAGAATGAAAGAAACGTAACTTACCTCTTCATCGCTCACGACCTCTCTATCGTCAGATTCATCTCCGACAGAATAGGCGTTATCTATAAAGGCGAGATCGTCGAGATAGCGGAAGCAGAAGAGCTGTTCGATTTCCCGCTGCATCCGTATACGCGTTCGCTCATATCCGCGATACCGATACCGGACCCGATACTCGAAAAGAACAAAGAGCTGTTCACCTACGATCCGTCGGTACACGATTACAGCGTCGACAAACCCGAAATGGTCGATATCGGTCATAACCACTTCGTCTACGGCAACAAAGCCGAGATCGAAGAGTATAAGAAGATAAGAGATACGAACGTTCCGATGAAGACGATCACGGTACGCGATCCGAACGCTCCGGCGGAAGAAAAACCGGCGGAAGACAATCTGAGCAACGAACCGATACTCGATACTCCCGTCGGCGATACGGGCAGCATCTGGTATTCGATACTCTCGTTCTTGCTCCCGATAATCGGTCTCATAGGCGGACTTATATTCAAGAAGCATAACTATATCAAGAACTTTAAGGCGTGTTTCAAAGGCGCGCTGATAGGACTGGGCGTATTCGCCGCTCTGGTGATACTCTTCCTGATCTTCCTCGGTATAGCTCATCTGTAAGCGATGGGAAGGTCCGGCAGATCGAACGTGCCTTACGTCAAACCGGTAACTCATATCGAGTTGTCGGAGAAGAACGTAAAGCTCAGATTCGTTGCATTCATTCTGTTTCTCGTTATCGGCATAGGCGCTCTCGTATACGCCACGGTGATGTTTTTCAGCCAGGCTACGGGATGGCGGACAATAGAAGCGGGCGCGATACGCGGTCACGTTTACGATCGCGAGATAGTGTTCGAGTATAACGTGTCAAGCTCGGCTGAGTACAAAAGCCTCCGGTCTCTTTACGTGAGTCTGTTGGAACGTTCAGCGCCTCTGTTTGACGCCGATAACGGCTATGACGGAATAAACAATGTATATTATATAAACCGGCATCCGAATGAGCAGATCGTCATTGACGAGCTGCTCTATTCGGCGTTAGAGGAGATCGAATCTTACGGCTTCAGAACGATCTATACCGGACCGTTTTACGAGGAGTACAGAGGTCTTTTCTTCTCGATATCCGACGATGAAGCGGAGAGTTTCGATCCGAACGAAAACGCCGACGTGAAAGAACGCGCGGACAAGATCGCCGCTTTCGCCTCTGACGAAAACAGCGTTATGCTCAAACTTCTCGGCAATAACACCGTAACGCTGTACGTCTCGGAAGAATATGAAGCGTACGTCAAAGAGATCGGCAGCTCGTCTTATATAGACCTGTGGCTTATCAAAAACGCTTTCATCATAGACTACTGCGCCGACGTCGTGACCGGCGCCGGCTATAAAGGCGGCAGGATATACAGTTATGACGGATATCTGCGCAATTTCGATCCGGGTACGGAGTATTCGTACAGTATTTACGATATTGCCAACGGCGGCGGTTATATTTGCGGCGAAATGACGTATAACGGAAAGATCAGCGCCGTCAACCTGCGCACGTTTGAGACGAACGAGCTCGACAGACTGCGCGTCTACGTTTACGGCGACGGGCGGAGAAGAACCGATTATCTCGACGTGAACACCTGCCTTGACCGTACGTTTTTACCGTGTCTGACAGTTTATTCGTATACGAAAAAATGTCATGAGGTCGCGCTGAAAGCTCTCATATCGTATATAAGCGATACAGATACGCTCGGTTATATAGAACGCGCCGACGGTTTTGAGTACGTATACAGTCAAAACCTGCAGATCAGGTATTCCGAAAAAGACCTGAAAATTAAGAATTATTCAAATTAAGCAGCTTCGGCTGCTTTTTTGTAAATAAAAAATGAATTTTACAAAAAAAGTGAACCTTTCGGCATTTTCAAACGTCTTATTACGTGAAGTCCCACGAAAAAGAAAACAAGAGAAATAAAAAAGCAGATCAAGCTCGTTTCATTCGTCTTGCTGTTTGCCTTGTCGCTGTCGCTTTTCGTAAACGCTTCCGCTGTTGCGCCTGACGTCGAACTTACCGAAACGGCTGATGCGGGAGAAACGGCGTTCACGCCGCCCGCGATCGTCGGAGCGGAAGAAGCAAAAGAAAACGGCTATGTAGCAAGAATCAGAAGCGAAGAAACAAATCTGAATACGTTTGTATTTCAGAATGAAGACGGGACGCATACGATGCGCCTCTACGACTTCCCCGTCAAATACGTTGACGAGAAGGGAGAAACGGTCGACATCTCACTCGATCTGAAAGAAGCCGGCGACGGAGGGTTCAGATCAAACCGGCATACAGTCGACGTAAAATTTTCAAAGAACATTTCAGACGGTATATCGCTTACATACGGCGATATATCGATCAAAATGATCCCCGAATCGGAAGAAAACGCCGAAGTAAAGCGGAAAGATGAAAAAACCGTGTCATACCCTCTTGACGGCAAGACGTCTTATGAGTATAATATGACTTACGCCGGTTTTAAGGAAGATATCGTCGTGACCGAATATACCGGGCAGACGGAATATGAATTCACGGTGCTGACAAACGGGCTCGCCGTAAATGAGACAGGCGGTTCGTATTATCTCATTGATGAAGAAGGCGCGGTAAAGGCGGCGATAGGCGATATCATTATATTTACCGCGGACGAGCGGAACAATACGTTCGGCGGTCTTACCTGTGAAACAGTTGAAGAAAATCGTGAGTACAAACTGACGGTTCACGTCGACGGCAAATACTTGTGCGACGAGAAGACCGTTTATCCGATACGTATCGATCCAACTATCGAAGTCAATTACGATAACAACGGCGCCGGTGCAATCGAAGATATAACGCTCAACAGCCTTGATACGTCATCCGGCGGCTCCGGAGCGATATTCGCCGGCAAGAGAGATCCGTACGGAGTATCCCGTGCGCTTATGAAATTCCCGGGTCTCGTTTATCCGTCGTCGATCACTTCGGATACGCAGATCATTTCGGCGACGGTCGAAGTACGCGATCTCATGTGCGAATCGACGCCGCTCGATATCTACGTTCACAGATTTACCGGCAGCACGTGGTCTGAAAACGATTCGACCGTAGGCTGGAACACGGTAAGCCCGAACAGTTATGTAGCTACGCCGCTCGATTACAAGACGGTATCGTACAGTAACGGTCAGCTGCTGAATCCGATGTACCGTTACAGCTTCGATATAACCGACGCGGCAAAAGTCTAGTATTCGAGTTCGACCGATCAAAACAAAGGCATAATGTTCAAAGCGTCCGCCTCCGTCGAAACCGGTAACACGTATATCAGCAGAACGTTCGGATCATATAACAGGGCGGTTAATAAGCCGAGCCTGACGGTTGAATATATACCTACCGTTACGCTCAGCGATTATACTATCAATATCAATGAAGGCGATACATTCGTTCTTACGGCAAGTTCTTCACCGGCAGCAAGCTATTATTTATGGCTTTCTGCTGATTCGACTGTTGCTACGGTAAGTTCTTCCGGTACGGTAACGGGGGTACACGCTGGATATACTTATGTGACGGTGCTTGCATATATTAACGGTACGTATTATTCTGCTCGGTGTGATGTGTATGTAAAAATACAAGACGGTATATATTACATTACAAATAATAATTCATCACGGTATCTTACGGCAAGTATGAATATATCAGATCATTCGGACGTGTTTCAATATGCGAAATTCGCATCGACCAATCCTGAATCAACGCTTTTGAGGCAAATGTGGAAAATACATTATATCGGTCAAAATCTCTATTGTATTCGTTCTTACTATAAAAGCGACAACGGCTTATACGAAACATCCGGGAATGTTGATTCCACATATATTAATATAGTAGATAATACCAATGATTTACCGATATATTCGCAATGGAATATATCATGGAATACAAACGGATATACAATAAAACGGCAAAATCTTGACGAAAAAACAATGCAGGTGGATCAAAACGCATTATCCTCGGGATATACTGTTTATGTTGACGATTACGTAAACGCTGCATATTGCAAATGGTCAATTACTATGGTATCTGACGTTCCTGAAGGTATATACTTGTACGACTATAATACAAATACAGTCCAATATGATTCGGCAACAAATTCACCTTCACTTATAACACGATATTTAGCACCGGGTGAATCGAAAAGTCAGGATATGTTTTCGATAAAAACAGTTGTTTATTTAGAAAACAATAACTCTATCAATACAACGAATTGGCTTTCCAGTCCCTTTTCTGTAGCAACCGCTTCTACGAACGGCGTTATTACAGGCGTTCATCCGGGAA
>JAEEJH010000148.1 GCA_016281775.1 Clostridiales bacterium
ATTCTTTTTCGATCCACGTTCTTTTTTTCGGTTTTACCGCAAAGAACTGTCTTTCGTATTTATCCGTATTTTTCATTTCGTTCCCCGTTTTATTACTTCCGTTTTTACGAACTGCTCAGCCGTGCGCGGCGATCTGCCGCCGGCCGAGAGCGCGAACGCTTCGGCGGCTTTGTCCTTCTCTTCGTCAGCCGTTATACCGTGTTTTTGAAGAAGCTTATGCACGATATATAAATACAGCTTTTTGTCGGGCTTTTCGAAATATATGCGGAGCCCGAACCTGCCGGAAAGCGACATAAGCTCCTGAACCGTATCGTTTTTGTGCACGTCGTCGCCCTCGCGCTCGGCAAAGCTCTCTCTTACGATATGGCGGCGGTTGCTCGTCGCGCATATTATCGCGTTATCCGACGCGGCGGAAGCCGAGCCCTCGAGCGCGGCTTTCAGCATACCGAAACTGTCGTCGTTTTTCGTAAACGAAAGATCGTCGATATATATGATAAATTTCAGCGGGTCGCCGCGGAGCCTGTCCGTGATCTTCGGCAGAAGCAAAAGCTGGTTTTTTCGCAGCTCGATCAGCCGTAATCCACGATCGGCGTATTTGTTCACGGCCGCCTTTACCGCGGACGATTTGCCCGTGCCGGCGTCGCCGTACAGAAGCACGTTCGACGCGGGAGCGCCCTGAAGCAGAGATTCTATGTTGCCGCAAAGCTGTCCGCGCTGTTCCTCATAGCCGAAGAGGTCGTCTTCGGATACGGTATCGGGCGAACGCACCGGCGCGATATCTCTGCCTTCGGCGCGGAACATGACCGCCGACGAAAACAGACCGTAGCCGTATCTGCCGACGTTTACGATCCTTTCTGCGTAGCCTTTCGCCAGATCGACGTATTCGCCTGTAAAACCGGGCACGCCGTCGCATCCGGCGGCGGTCTTCGCGACGTCCGGCGCCGTCTTCGTAAGCTCCGAAAGCAAGCCGAGCTCAAGAGATGCGTTTTTGCTCATCACGTCGGGTATATACGCCTTCCCGGCGGCGCGTTTTATATATTCGTTTTCATCTTCGTACACCGCGCGGCAGAGCGATCTTGAAAAGTCGAACCCGTCGCCGGCAAGACAATAAACGAAAGCGCCGTAAAGTTCCGCTTTTTCACGCCGCCCACCTTCAGAGATAAGCAGACGCATAAGCGCCTCAAGCGGCGGCTTTTGCAGTAAGCCGCGGAATACCGTAAGCGCCGACAGCCTCACGGTCAGATCATATATTTCTTTCGACGTCATTTTTAACCCTTGAATTCGTTTATGACCGCGCCGCGGTCGGCTGATGAGACCTGCGCGGCGTAGCGGCCGAGCGCGCCTTTGACTTTATTCGACGCTTTCGGCGTTATTCTCTTTTTTCGTTCTTCTATCTCTTTTTCGGGTACTTCGAGCGTTATCGAGTATTCGGGTATGTTTATCGATATGATGTCGCCCTCTTCGACGTAGGCTATAAGACCGCCGTGCACGGCTTCGGGCGAGATATGCCCGATGCACGCGCCGCGCGTAGCGCCGGAGAATCTGCCGTCGGTTATGAGCGCCACGTCTTTGTCAAGCCCCATACCGGCTATCGCCGAGGTAGGCGAGAGCATCTCTCTCATACCGGGACCGCCCGCGGGACCTTCGTAACGGATGACGATAACGTCGCCCTTTTCTATTTTACCGCCGTATATCGCCGCTATCGCCTCTTCTTCGCTGTCGTAAACTCTCGCTCTGCCTTTGTGAACGAGCATTTCGGGCGCGACCGCGCTGCGTTTTACAACACAACCGTCGGGCGCGAGGTTGCCGCGGAGCACGGCTATGCCGCCGGTCCTGCTGTACGGCTCTTCTATCGGTCTTATTACGGAAGTATTTTTGTTCTTCGCGTTTTTGATATTTTCGCCGAGCGTTTTGCCCGTCACGGTAAGTACGGACGTGTCGATCAGCCCCGCTTTGTCAAGCTCAGAAAGCACCGCGTAGACGCCGCCGGCTTCATCGAGATCTTCCATAAAGGTGGGGCCCGCCGGGGCGAGATGGCAGAGGTTCGGCGTTTTTTCGCTTATCTCATTCGCCAGATCGAGCGAGAACGGCACGCCGCATTCGTTCGCTATCGCCGGCAGATGGAGCATGCTGTTCGTCGAACAACCGAGCGCCATGTCGGCGGTCAGCGCGTTCTTTATCGCCGCCGCGGTCATTATATCGCGCGGTCTGACGTTTTTCTTCACAAGCTCCATTATCTGCATACCGGCGTGTTTTGCGAGTTCTATGCGCTTTGAATACACGCCCGGCACCGTGCCGTTGCCGGCGAGCGCCATGCCGAGCACCTCGGTCAGGCAGTTCATCGAATTCGCGGTATACATACCCGAGCACGATCCGCACGACGGGCAGGTGTTTTCTTCAAACTGTTTCAACCGTTCGCCGTCGATCTTGCCCGCGGAATACGCGCCTACCGCCTCGAACATATCTGACAGACACGTCTTTTTACCGTCGAGCCTGCCCGCAAGCATCGGGCCTCCGCTGACGAATACCGTCGGGATATTCACCCTCGCCGCCGCCATGAGCAGGCCCGGTACGTTTTTGTCGCAGTTCGGTATCATGACCGCGCCGTCAAAACCGTGCGCGAGAAGCATCGCCTCGGTCGAATCGGCGATCAGCTCCCGCGTGATGAGCGAGTATTTCATACCCGTATGCCCCATCGCTATGCCGTCGCACACGGCAATAGCCGGAAAGACGACCGGAGTGCCGCCCGCCATGGCTACGCCGAGCTTTACCGCGTCGGCTATTTTATCTATGTTCATATGCCCCGGCACTATCTCGTTATAGGAGCTTACCACCGCGATCAGCGGTCTCTTCTGCTCCTCTTCGGTCAGTCCGAGCGCGTGAAACAAACTCCTGTGCGGAGCGTAACTGAATCCGTCGAATTTCATATCAGTTATTTATAAGCTTATCCTCATCGCTCCACGAGTAGAGCTTGCGGACTTCACGGCCGACTATCTCGGACGGATGCTCCGCGGCTTTCTTTCTCATGGCGTTGAAATGTACCTGCGCGCCGGCGTCGGACATATCAAGCAAAAATTCCTTTGCAAACGTACCGTCCTGAATGTCGGCGAGTATCTTTTTCATCGTCTTTTTCGTCTCTTCGGTGATTATCTTCGGGCCGGTGACGTAATCGCCGTATTCGGCGGTGTTCGAGATCGAATATCTCATGCCCTCGAAACCGCTCTGATAGATCAGATCGACTATGAGCTTCATCTCGTGGATGCACTCGAAATAGGCGTTTCTCGGATCGTAGCCGGCTTCGACGAGCGTTTCGTAACCTGCCTGCATAAGGGCGCATACGCCGCCGCAGAGCACGGCCTGTTCGCCGAACAGGTCGGTCTCGGTCTCCGTTCTGAACGTCGTTTCAAGCACGCCGGCGCGGGCGCCGCCTATGCCGAGCGCGTATGCGAGCGCTATGTCGAGCGCGTCGCCGGTCGCGTCCTGTTCGACTGCGACGAGGCACGGCACGCCTTTGCCCGCCTGATATTCGCTTCTCACGGTGTGGCCGGGGCCTTTCGGCGCGATCATTATGACGTTGACGTTCTTCGGCGGTTTGATGCAGCCGAAATGGATGTTGAAGCCGTGCGCGAAAGCGAGCGTTTTGCCCTCGGTCATATACGGAGCGATGCTCTCGCGATACAGTTTCGCCTGCTTTTCGTCGTTGATGAGTATCATGATTATATCGGCTCTCTTCGCGGCTTCGGCGGCGGTATATACCGTAAGTCCCTGCGCTTCGGCTTTCGCCCAGCTCTTTGAGCCTTCGTACAGACCGACAATCACGTTAACACCGGAATCTTTGAGATTGAGCGCGTGGGCGTGGCCCTGCGAGCCGTAGCCGATTATCGCGACGGTCTTGCCGTCGAGTTTTTTGAGATCGCAATCCTGCTGATAAAAAATCCTTTGCATTTTTATATTTCTCCTTTATAAATAATTTTTGTTTTTATATGAATTCAGAGGCGTCCGGTTTTTCGGACCGTCCGTACGCGTATGGCGCCGCGCCCCAAAGAGAGTGAAACGGCTTTGGGAGGGAGTAGGGGGCTTGGGGGTCAGTAGGGTGGGCGACCCCCAAGGGTGGCGCGGTACGCGTCACACAGACCGTCGGCTTTGCCGACACCTTACCTTTTCACTATTCACTATTCACTCTTACTTCTCCATTATCGTCGCTCCGCGTTCGA
>JAEEJH010000149.1 GCA_016281775.1 Clostridiales bacterium
CCGGGCGGCTGACGCCGCAGTGAAATCGCCTTCGGCGGTTAAATACGCTTCGCGTGTGAAATTTGCCTTCGGCAAGTTAAATTCGGTTCTTGCGAACCGAGTGAAATAGGAATATCTTTTTGCGGGGGAACCCCCACCCACCCCCTTATATTCCCCCGCTCTCCCCCTCCTCCCCGTATTACTCATACGGGGGCGGCGCGCCCCGGATAGAGCAAAGCGAATCCGGGAGGGGTCAAGGGGGTTTGGGGGTTGCGAACGAAGTGAGCGCAGGGGTGGGCGACCCCCAAAGACAGCTTGATCCGGATTTCACACGGTGCAGCCGTATTTCATCGCAACCCCGACGCCTGCGGGACGGCCCCTTGTTCTTAGACCGTTTTTTTCAAAAAATCAAACATTTGTTCGACTTTTTTTGAAAAAACTCTTGATTTTTTGAAAGAACCGTTGTATAATAGAGAAAAACGAAAATTTGTTCGTATTTACGAAAGGAAAATAAAAAATGGCTAAAGCTAAAAAAACGACCGCGGCGGAGGCGCCGGTATCCGCCGACGAAAAGAAGAAGGCTCTCGCGACCTCGATATCCGAGATAGAAAAGAAATTCGGCAAGGGCGCCGTTATGAAGCTCGGCGCGAACACTCAGATGCAGGTCTCCGCGATACCGACGGGTTCTCTGACGCTCGACCTCGCGCTCGGTATCGGCGGCGTGCCGAGAGGCAGGATCGTCGAAATATTCGGTCCGGAATCGTCCGGTAAAACGACCGTTGCTCTGCACATGGTAGCCGAAGCGCAGAAGCTCGGCGGCGAGGCGGCGTTCATCGACGCGGAACACGCGCTCGACCCGATCTACGCAAGGAATCTCGGCGTGGATATCGAACAGCTGCTCGTCTCGCAGCCCGACAGCGGCGAGCAGGCGCTTCAGATAGCCGAATCTCTGATCCGGTCCGGCGCGCTCGACATAGTCGTCATCGACTCGGTCGCGGCTCTCGTTCCCCAGGCTGAGATCGACGGCGAAATGGGTTCGTCTTTCGTAGGACTTCAGGCGCGTCTTATGTCTCAGGCGCTCCGCAAGCTCTCCGGCGCCGTATCGAAGACTAACAGTATAGTAGTGTTTATCAACCAGCTGCGTGAAAAAGTCGGCGTTATGTACGGCAACCCCGAGACGACGCCCGGCGGGCGCGCTCTTAAATTCTACGCGTCCGTCCGTATAGACGTGAGAAAGACCGAGGTGCTCAAGAATTCCGGCGAGATGGTCGGCAACAAGACTCGCTGCAAGGTAGTCAAAAACAAAGTCGCCCCGCCTTTCAAGACCGCCGAATTTGAGATAATCTACGGCAAAGGCATCGCCAAATCGGGCGAGATACTCGATATCGGTACCGATCTCGGCATAATCGAAAAGAGCGGTTCGTTCTTCTCGTATAACGGCGAGCGCCTCGCGCAGGGACGCGACAACGCGAGAAAATATCTCGAAGATCATCCCGAGCTGATGAAAGAGATCGAAGACAGGATCAAAGCCAACGCCGCGCAGATCGATCTCGAAGCCGGCGCGTCGTTCGATCTCGACGAAGACGACGATGACGACGATGAATCCTACATCCTCAACACGAACGCTCTGAATATAAGTGCGGACGATGACGACTGACGCCGGAAAAGCGTATATCCGCGCGGTAAAGATCCTCTCCGCTTCGGACAACACTCCGATCATGCTGTATAAAAAGCTCTGTGAAAAAGGCTTTACAGAAGAAGACGCGGCGTCAGCCGTGAACCGGCTGATCGGAGAAAAACTGCTCGACGAGAAAAAACTGCTCGAAAAGACCGTTACGTCCCTTTACGAAAAGCGGTACGGTCCGGCTTACATAAGAGCGGCGCTCAGAAAGAAGCTGTTTTCGAAGGGCTCTCTGACCGAGGCCGAGCGCATCATGAGCGGTCTCGATTTCGATTCGGCAAAGCAAAGTCTCACACAGGAACTGTATCTTTCCGGCGCGGACGAAAAGAAGACCGCCGCCGCTCTCATACGGCGCGGCTTCGTGCCGGAAGACGTTTAAACTTTATGCAAAACGGCAATACAAAAAACGGCGGAGATTACGTATACCTCGCCCTGCGCGACGCGCCGTATCTGAAAGACGAAGCCGCGAAATGGTTTCATGAAAAATGGGGCGTGCCGGAAGAAGCGTACGCGGAATGCATCGAAGAATACCTGAGCGGCAAAACCGAATACGGCTGGTATCTCTGCCTTTATAAAGGCGTTATCGCCGGAGGCCTCGGCATCATCGAAAACGATTTTCACGACCGGAAGGATCTTGCCCCGAACGTTTGCGCCGTCTATACCGAAGAGGCGCACCGCGGAAAAGGCGTAGCCGGACGTCTGCTCGGCGTCGCGGTCGAAGACATGAGATCGAAGAATATCTCCCCTCTCTATCTGGTCACGGATCACACGGGTTTTTACGAGCGTTACGGCTGGGAATTCTTCTGCGCCGTGCAATGCGACGGCGAGGACACACCGTCGAGGATGTATATACACAGATAAAAAACACACACCCCGGGACGCCTGCGATAAAGCGGGGGTCCCGATTTTTTTACTTTTATCTTATCTGTGTCGTTTTAAGCAAAACTAACGCAAAAGCGCTTTTGACAACCTGCGGTCATCAAAAGCGCTGTGTACTCGGTCAGGCGTGGATTGCTTTCCGCTTTATATTATATTCGATTGAATATAGCAAAACTATAAAAAATAAACTTACGGTTAAATATAGGTTTCCTGACGATCCCTTTACAATCCTCATTTTCGTGCTATAATTTAATCAGAAACAGGCGCCGTTTCAATAATATTTATCGGAGGATATTATGAAAATCACAATAGGAACAAACATCAAACGTTTGCGATCCGAAAAG
>JAEEJH010000150.1 GCA_016281775.1 Clostridiales bacterium
GCCGTTTACCGCGATATCAACTGCGTGGATATCAGTAAAGTCGATGCTGACAGACTTATCTTCCGTGCGTCGAACGGCAAATACGGTTTTTACTCGTATACGGACGAGAAGGTGACCGAGATCTATCCGCAGACCGCCGACAAGATGACATATTACAACCGCTCCGATTACGGAACGGGCAAAAAATACGATAAAGATATGCTGTTCGTAAAAGAAAACGGCAAATACGCCGTCTTCGGCGACGACAGCGGCAGAATAGTGAAAATATCCGATTTCATATACGATCAAGCCGGCGCCGACAGCGACGGTGCGGCGTATGCGGTAAGAGACGGCAAAAAGTATTATCTCGACTTTCTCGGCGGCGAATCGGACGTACCCGCGACCGAATACCTGCCCGTTATACTGCAGGTCGGAGATCTGCGCATCGTTCGGAAGTTCGGTGAAAAAGAGGGCATGGGAGTCATCGACGGCGATGGAAAATACGTCATAGAAGCCGGGTACGCGATGATATTCGCCGCATCCGAAGACCGCTTCTTCTGCGCGAAAGAAAACGGCAGAAACGGCGTGATATATGATTCAAAAGGTATGATGATCGCCGACGGGTTCACCTTCTCATATCCGCTTCAGGCGCAGGATCTGCAGAATACGCTGTATATCGTCGGGGTAAGCGAAAACGGCAAAACCGTCCCGAGACTGATCGACAAAAACGGTAACGTGATCAAACCGGGCGATACCGTGCTGTCGATCTCGTACGGCGAAGGCGATACGTATATCATAAACGGCAAGACCGTATTTACGCCAAACTGACCGGTTAGCGGAAAATAAAGGCTGACGCTCCGCGCGTCGGCCTTTACTTTTACAATATATTTACATTTCCAAGGCGCCATTTTATTATACATTGTGGTATGATTTAAATAACCGAATCACCGTCTGCCGGGAGAGGAAAAATGAAAAACTGCGGTTACAAAAACTTTATATCATATATAGCGCTGATACTGTCGGTACTGCTTTTGATAAGCGGGTGCGAGACCGTACCCGAAGATAACACGAAACCCGCCTTGACCTCGGGTATCCCGGCCGGCGCCGTGACGGAAGAGCCCGGACCCGACCCGTACAGCGTGCCGGACGGCGAGCTTCCGGCTTACGGCGGTCTCGTCATAAGCAAGGTCTTCGGCAGCGGCAGAAACAGTACCGCGGCGTGCAGAAACAGCTTCGTCGAACTGAAAAACACGGGCGCCGAGCCGCTGTCTCTTAACGGCCTCGCGCTTTATTACAGGACCGGCAAAGACGGTTATACGCAATTCGCCCTGCCCGACGTCACGCTCGGCACGAGCGAGAGTTTTCTTATAAAAGGCGCATCCGCTCCCGACTACGACGCGTCGGCGGAGATCATAAAGATAGATAAATACGACGCGGAATGGAGCATATCGCTCGACAATAAAAGCGTAACTCTTATTTTAGGTCCGTACGGAGCAGAGTACGGCAAAGACGCTCTGCCCGAAGAGATAAAAAACAAAATATCGTATTTCGTCGCCGACGGCGGATACCATTTCGATACCGGCTACGTATCGGAGCTTTCAAAAAACAAAATAGCCGTCCGTACAGCCGACAGGCAGGACAGCGGATATCATACCGTAAATCTTACCAAAGCCACGAGCCCGAAGCTCGAGCAGATCTTACCGTGTTCGAAAGACGGTAAAGCCGGCTCGGTCGTGCGGTCGATGCTCGCGGAGATAAAATTCTCGTCTCCGGCGGGCTTCTACGGCGAAGCGGTCGAGCTCACGCTCACCGCGCCCGAAGGCTATTCGAGGATATTTTATACCGTCGACGGATCCGACCCGACCGTGTCTTCGACAAGGATCAGATATCACGGCGCGATAACGCTCGGCAGTACCGTAAGGACTTCGTTCGGTAATACTTACGTTATAGGGCAGAACTACGCTCCGATCGGTTCGCCCACGTCTGAAATGCTCGGCGCGCACGTCATAAAAGCCTGCGCGTACGACGGCACCGAATATACCGGCGTCTATACGAATTCTTATTTCGTAAACGAAAGAATGGCGCAATACGGCGTGACTGTAATGTCCGTTTCGCTCGACAGCGGTCAGATGTTCGGCGACCCCGGGTTTTATCACAATTTCAACGCGGTCACGAACGATCCGAACACCCGCGGCTCGGCGTTTATGGAAGTGTTCGACAAAAACGGCGACAGACGCGGTTATTCGAACGTCGAGCTTTCGATAAGCGGTCACGGCTCTTCCGGCACGGGTATGCGCTCGATGAAGGTATTTTTCAAGGGTTCGCAGAACGAAACGGACGGTACGGAATCGAAACTGAACTTCGATCTGTTCGACGGCTACTCCGTCAATTCGAAAGGGCAGAGCATAACCGACTTTTCGCGTTTACTGCTCCGCAATTCCGGCAACGACTGCGGCGTGTCCTACATACGCGACCCGTATATGCAGCGCGTGAGCCGCACGCTGAACGTCGATACGATGGCGTATACGCCGGTGCTCGTGTTCATCAACGGCGATTTCTGGGGCATCTATAACGCCAGAGAGCGTTACAGCGGCGATTACGTCGAATCGCATTACGGAATAGACAAAGACAACGTCGCGCTGATCGAGAGCGACTATTCGCAGGTGCATACGAACCAGAACGCCCCGTTCATCGTCACGTCGGGACTTGAAGACGACGCCGACGATTTCAACGAGCTCGTAAAATTTATAAGAACGCACAGTATGGACGTCGCGGAAGATTTCGAATACGTCTGCAGTAAGCTCGATATAGAGTCTTTTATCGATATGTACGTTTCACGCACGTATTTCAGCGCGCTCGACTGGCCCGGCAACAATATCAAAGTGTGGAGGAACCGCGCCGACGACGACCCGTCGGGATTCGATAACAAGTGGCATTTCACCATGCTCGATATGGATATGGGCATATCGTTTTATAAAGACAATCCCGATACAACCGAACGCTCGAATCACTACGGATGGATAGATTCCACCGGCTGCGTCGTCGGCACGATAATGCACAAACTGCGCAAAAACGAATCGTTTACGGAGAAATTCCTCGCAAGATTCTATCAGATACTGAACGAAGTGTACGTTCCGTCGTGGCTCGAAGCGGAGCTCGATCTGATAGTCGAACAGAGAGCGCCGATAGAGCGGCTGCAGTCTCTGCGCTGGGGCGCGAGCATGAACAACTACAACACGTCGATAGCTGATATGCGTCAGTTCGTGCAGAACAGATACGGCTACGCTCTGAGGTACCTTTGCAATTATTTCGGCGTCAGCGAAGATTATCTGATGAACCTCGGCGGCAATTATATTTCGGCGTCGTTTTCCGAGATGCGACTCAAAGTCAGCGTGAACGGCGAACCGATAGGCAGCGGTTGGACTCTCGGTTTCGAAGACAGCGTCACCGCGGAGATCAGAGCGGAGGCAAAAGAGAATTTCGAGCTCACGGCTATAATATTCACCGACAAAAACGGTAAAGTCACGCGATATGAAGGCGGTTATGCGAAAATCACGGCGAACGGATCGGGGCAGATCAGCTTTGAGACGAAAAAACGCGCCGCGTCGGTCGATCTTACGGTACGTCCCGGCATAGTCGCGGGCGGCGTTCAGACGTTTTATCTGTCGCCGGACGGCAAACTCTACGCGTGGGGCAACAACAACAATAACGTCCTCGGCGCCGGCGCCGATAAAGCTCTTGTGACTGAACCGACGTTCGTACGCGATAACGTCGCGCAGATCGAGATATGTCACGGCAATAACGCGGAGAGCGGCAATAACGAGGTAATGGCGGCGATACTCACGCTCGACGGCGACGTATACGTCTCGGGAGCCGACGTGGTGCCCGGCGTTAAGACGAACCCGAATTCATGGTCGCTGCTCGAATACGACGGCGTGCCCGTCTCCGTCAGCGTCGGCTACGACCACCTGCTCGTACTCGACAAAGACGGCTCCGTCTGGGGCATAGGCAACAACAGTTACGGTCAGCTCGGCAAAGAGAAAGAAGGGTCCGAGGTAACGTCGTTTGTCAAGATCGCCGATAACGCGGTGATGATCTCGGCGGGAAGGAGAAATTCCGCCTTCGTCGACAACAACGGCGACTGTTACGTGCTCGGCGACGGCAGATGGAACAAATTCAACGATTCTTTAGATAATATAACCGTGCCGTATAAACTGCTTTCCGGGGTAAGCTTCATCACCAGCGGCGAGCATGAACTTCTGCTCGTAACCGAAGACGGTGATCTTTACTACGCCGGCTGGCGTACGGTCGAAGGCTTCGGTCAGGGCGGCGGCAGTTTCGGCGCGAAAAAGCTGTCGATAAGCGGCGTGTCGAAAGCGGCGATACATTACGGCGATATCGCGATAATGACCGAATCCGGCGCGCTGTACGGTTACGGTTTGAATACCGGCGGCTGTATAGTCGACGCGGCGGTCGGCGGCGCGCCTGCGCTGCTTATAAAGAACGGAGTAAAAGACGTCGCCGCCGGTTACGCGTTTATCGCGTATCTCGACTCCGACGGAAATATCATAATAAACGGAAGCAACGCATACGGCCAGGCCGGCAACGGCGGTACGTCGGACTTCGTATCATGGGAGAAAGCGAAGCTTAAAAGTCAGCCGAACTGAGAGTTGAATCGGCTGAAACCGCAGCTCCGGTCCTTCAGACGTTCATTATTCTCACCCGTTCGCTTTTGGGGATCGCCCACCCTTACAGATCCCCAAACCCCTTACGCCCTCCCAAGATATCATATTATCTTGGGGCGCGCGAAAAAATAAAAAATCGGGAAAACGTTTCCCGATTTTTTTGTTATGCGGTCATACTTTAAGTACGTTATTGTACCGGAGAGGCAGTCCCTCCCGGTAGATGTGGGAATCCGATGAGTGCATCAGGACCTTCGGTACGGTCACGCCGCCGAAGTCCTGAAATTCGACGACGGTCATTCCGGTCGGCGTGATGTCGAAATGTGTGCAGAACATCGGATAAGGTATGTCGAGCATACAGGAGAGAAACGCGAGACCGAAGCCCTGATGAGCGAAAAGCGCGACGCGTTTGCCGTTCGGCTTGACGGTCTTATATTTGCCCGTATATCTTTCATGCTCGTAACCGAGACTCGAAAACAGCGCGTCACAGCCGTCATAGACGCGGTTTATCGCTTTTTCGAAATTTTTGTCTTTGAATTCGGGATGATCGTACCATCTGTCGCCGAGATCTCGTATTTGTTTACTGTTGAAAAGCTCCGTCGTATGACGGTTGTAAAACAGCCACGTTACGCCCGGCACGCCGTCGTCGCGCTCTACCGTCAGTTCCGCCCACGTATATTTCTCGTTTGCAAAGTCGAGCGGTTTCGCTTCGAGCTTCAGTATGTCGCAGGTCGGTTTCGCCGTCAGCATCGCGCGGTTCGAGGTCGACGTATATACCTCGTCAAGCCCGTAATATGAAAGCCGCTTTGCGAGCGCTTCAGCCTGCAGCCGGCCGAGCGGCGTGAGCGAGTCGGGATCGTATATCGGATCGCCGTGTCTTATAAAATAGAATATCATTTTTTACTCTCCTGTTTTCCGAAAAGATCTTCGTACATCGCGTCGGCGAGTTCTTGTTTATCGCGTATCTCTATGCGGAAGAACTTACCGTCGGGATCGGCGTCAAGAAACGTCTGCCCCGGTTTGTCGGTCACGTTGACGGCCGCGCCGCAGCGGACAAAGTCGTAAAGCCCGGGGCGGAGCAGAGCCTCGGCGGCGTTTGCGTCGTACATCGCGACGTATCCGTCGCCCGCCGCCGAATCGCGGTAACCTGAAAACATATCTTTCATCATCGCCGCCATATCGGTACCTTCCGCACGCGCGAGCAGTTCGCTCATGGGCAGTTTGGATTCGCGCCCGAGGTGCATCGGCGCGAATACGGTCTCTATGCCGGCGTCAATGATCGCGCGCAGCGCCGGCGGATCGCAGTAGGCGTTGAATTCGGCGTAAGGAGTGATATTGCCCGTGCCGTCCTTCGACGCGATCATCGCGTAGATGCGGGCTATTTTGTTTTCTATACCCGGGTGCTTTTTAAGAAGCAGACCGATATTCGTCATAGGGCCGAAAGTGATGAAAGTGACCGGCTCTTCCGCTTCATCGAGTACGCGGTACGTCGCTTCGACCGCGTCAGTCTGATCGGGCAGACGATTTTGCGGCGGCAGTTTATATCCGCCGAGACCGCCCGCGCCGTGCACGTACGCGGCGTCTACGCCGAGAGGGCTGACGCACCCGCGCGCAACGGGGATATCGCCGCCCCAAAGTCTCGTGAGATAGAGCGTATTCACGGTCGTAAGATCTATGCTCACGTTGCCGGCGACGGAGCAAACGAGCCTGATATCGAGCTTATCCGAGCCGAAAAGTATCCTCATCGCAAGCGTATCGTCGACGCCGGGATCGGTGTCAACTATAAGGGGCAGCTTCTTTTTTTTCATAAGCGCGCGTCCTTTCATAATCGTTCTGTATCGATTATATCATGGCGGACGGTAAAAATCAATATCAAATTACAAATTCCGCGCTGTTTTCGCCGCTTCTTTCCGTATTCCGAATATGAATAAAATGTAAAATCTGAAAAACGTATTGACTTTAGCGCGATAAAGTGCTAAACTGATAAAGCACTAAAGCGAAGGAGATTTCCCATGAATATACGTTCAAAGTCGATAGACCGCCTGTTCGAGGCGGTACTTGATCTTAAATCGGTAGAAGAATGCTATGCGTTTTTCGAAGATCTCTGCACCGTCAAGGAGTTGCGCGATATGGCGCTGCGGCTCGACGTGGCGATACTGCTCTCGCAGGGCGTAAGCTATCAGAAGATATGCGAGCAGGCGGAGACGAGCACCGCCACCGTCGGCAGAGTCAGCAAGTGCCTTAATTACGGTTCCGGCGGTTACGTTACCGCGATAAAACGGCTGAACGGAGATAAAAGCGATGAATAACGAAAACGGCATCGTTGCGGCGCTCAACGCGCAGTATGACAGATACGGTTATTCGCGTTACAAGATGAGCAAATTCGAAGAGTACGATCTTTACGCGAACAACAAAGATTTTCTCATATCCGACGGCGTGATAACGTTCACCGACAGAAACGGCAAGCTCATGGCGCTTAAACCGGACGTAACGCTGTCGATAGTCAAAAACACCGCGGGCAAAAGCGGTGTGCAGAAGCTTTACTACAACGAAAACGTCTACCGCGTATCTAAGAGCACGCATAATTTCAAAGAGATAATGCAGGCGGGGCTCGAATGTATCGGCGATACCGACGCATACTGCACGGCTGAAGTGCTGACGCTCGCGGCGGCGAGCCTCTCCGTAATAAGCGGCAGCGCCGTCCTGTGCGTGTCGGACCTCGATCTGACGATGCAGACGCTCGGCTCGCTCGGCGTAGGCGGCGAAGGGATGAAACAGGCGCTTTCGCTCGTAAGCGAAAAGAATCTGCACGGCATATGGGAACTGACCGGAGAAGAGGGGGCGGAACTGTTTTCAAAACTGTTCGGCGTCAGGGGCGGTATAAAAACCGCGGTCGGGCAGATAAAAGAACTGCTTTCCGGAAGAGTCGCCGCCGATACGCTCGCGGAATTCGAGACCGTGACGGACGCGGTGTCCGAGACCGGATACGCAGGTATGATAACGGTGGATCCGTCGGTGGTTGGCGACGTCGGTTACTACAACGGCTTCGTTTTCAAAGGCTACGTCGAAAACGTGCCGGCGGCGGTGCTCTCCGGCGGTCAGTACGACAGGCTCATGGCGAAGATGAACCGCGATTCGAGGGCGATCGGCTTCGCCGTATATCTCGACCTGCTCGAGCGTTTGAATGAGAAAAAAGCCGATTACGACTGCGATATCCTCGTGCTGTACTCCGACAAGACCGATATTTCGTCGCTTGTAAGCGCCGTCGATTCTCTCGTTAAGAGCGGATGCACGGTCAGCGTGAGAAGATCCGCTGACAACGTCAAATACAAAAAACTGATAAGATTCGATTGAGGTGAAAACTTTGAGCAAAACTCTCAGCATCGCCCTGCCGAAAGGCAGACTCGGCGAGAAGATATACGATATGTTTGAAAAGGCCGGGTACGGCTGTCCCTCTATAAAAGAGAACAGCCGCAGGCTGATATTCGACGATCCCGTTACCGGCGTACGGTATTTCTGGGTAAAGCCGTCGGACGTGGCGATATACGTCGAGCGCGGCGCGGCTGATATCGGCGTCGCCGGCAAGGATATACTTTACGAATACGAACCCGACGTTTACGAACTGCTCGATCTGAAAGCCGGCGCGTGCCGTATGGCGGTCGCCGCGAAAAAGGATTTCAGACCCGATACGGGCAAAACGCTGCGTGTGGCGACAAAGTTCGTGAACACGGCGGAGAAATTCTATATAAAAAAGGGCGTCGATATAGATATCATCCGTCTCAACGGCTCGATAGAGCTCGCCCCGGTGCTCGGTCTTTCCGACGTGATAGTCGATATAGTGGAGACGGGTACGACGCTGCGGGAAAACAATCTCTCTATAGTAGAGGAGATATTTCCGATCAGCGCAAGGCTCATAGCGAACAAATCGAATTACAGATTCAAAAGCGAAGAGACGGATAAACTCGTATCCGCCCTCGGCGTGAAGATAAAGGAGCGGTCATGATAAAGATAATGAAATACGGCGTAATGACGGATGAAGAGATATTCGGCAGATCTGTCAGGACGGCAGACGTCGCGTCCGTCGTAAGAGACATAATAGCGGACGTGCGAAAGAACGGAGACGAAGCGCTTTTCCGCTACGCCGAGAAATTCGACAAAGCAAAGCTGACCTCGCTCGAGGTGACGGAAGAAGAGATAGAAGAAGCCTCGTCGTCGGTATCGGAGGAATTTACAGGCATACTGAAAAAAGCCGCGGCGAACATAAAAAAATTCCATAAAAAACAGGTCAGAAACGGCTTTGTCATAAACGACGAAGAGGGAGTAGTCATAGGTCAGAAGGTGATACCGCTCGACCGCGCCGGCATATACGTGCCGGGCGGCACTGCGGCGTACCCGTCCACCGTGCTGATGGATTCCATCCCCGCCAAGATCGCCGGCGTGAAAGATATAGTGATGGTCACACCGCCCGGCGCCGACGGTAAAATAAACCCCGTTATACTCGCCGCGGCGAAAATCGCCGGCGTGACGAAGATATTCAAGACCGGCGGAGCGCAGGCGATAGCCGCGCTCGCGTACGGTACGGAAAGCGTGCCGAAGGTCGATAAGATCGTAGGTCCCGGCAACGCATACGTAGCGGAAGCGAAAAAGCAGGTGTTCGGCGCGGTGTCGATAGATATGATAGCCGGCCCGAGCGAGATACTGATAATCGCCGACGGCAATTCAGATCCGGCGTACGTCGCCGCTGATCTGCTCTCCCAGGCGGAACACGATAAAATGGCGTCAGCCGTGCTCGTTACCGACAGTTACGGTCTCGCTTGCGCGGTAAGCGAAGAGATCGAAAAACAGATACCGAAACTCTCAAGAGCGGATATCGCGCGCGCTTCGATAGACGTTAACGGCAAGATAATAGTCACGGACGATTTAAAAAAAGCGGTTGAAGTTTCGAACGAAACGGCGCCGGAGCATCTCGAGCTTTGCGTCGGCGATCCGTTCGCTCTGCTCGGCTTGATTCGCCACGCGGGCTCGGTGTTCCTCGGCAGAAACTGCCCCGAGGCGCTCGGCGATTATTTCGCGGGTCCGAACCATACGCTGCCGACCGGCGGCACGGCGAAGTTCTCAAGTCCGCTCTCAGTCGACGATTTCGTGAAGAAAATGCAGTTTTCGTATTACTCGGCCGAAGCGCTTGGCAAGGTCGCCGCGGACGTCGCGCGTTTCGCCGAAGCGGAAGGACTCACCGGCCACGCCAAAAGCGCATTGATAAGAACAGAGAAAAAATAAAATGAGCAGATTTTTCAGTAAAAAATTCGAACGTCTGACCCCGTATACGCCGGGTGAGCAGCCGAGAGATATGAAATATATAAAGCTGAATACGAACGAATCGCCGTACCCGCCCTCGCCGTCCGCAGCTGAGTTTGCGAAAAGAGAGGCGGAGAAGCTGCAGCTTTATTCTGACCCCGAAT
This sequence comes from Clostridiales bacterium, assembly GCA_016281775.1. GTDB lineage: Bacteria > Bacillota > Clostridia > Oscillospirales > CAG-272 > UBA1248. The sequence continues at coordinate 10,121 of JAEEJH010000150.1, forward strand.
GCACCGACCTCGTAAATACCGCGGCGAAGACGCTCGGCTTAGGCGAAGATGAGATAATATTTACTAACGGTTCCGACGAGGTGCTGAACTTCGCTTTCGCGGCGTTCTGCGACTCCGATCATCCGGCGGCTTTCCCCGACGTAACGTACGGTTTTTACAAGGTCTTCGCCGCTTTTAACGGCGTGCCTTACGAAGAAATACCGCTCAGGGCGGATTTCACCGTCGACGTAAACGACTATACCGGTATAAACAAGAATATTTTCATCGCGAACCCGAACGCGCCGACAGGCGTCGCCTTGCCTCTATGCGATATCGAAAAGATTGTGCGGAGCAATCCCGACAATATCGTCGTGGTGGACGAAGCGTACGTCGATTTCGGCGCGGAGAGCGCTCTGCCGCTTATCGGAAAATACGGCAATCTGCTCGTAACGCAGACGTTTTCGAAATCGCGGTCGCTTGCCGGTGCAAGACTCGGCTTCGGCGCCGCGCAGGCGCCGCTCATACGCGATCTGAATACCGTTAAGTATTCGACGAATCCCTATAACGTCAATCGCATGACGATGGCGGCGGGCGTCGGTGCGCTGCTCGATACGGAATACTTCGAACGTAACGTAAAAGAAACGATCGAAACGAGAGAGTTTACAAAAGTTGAGCTTGAAAAACTCGGTTTCACGGTACTGCCGTCGCAGACGAATTTCTTATTCGCCGAAAGCGATATAACAGACGGTGAGACGCTTTATCTGAAACTCAAAGAGCGCGGTATACTCGTACGTCATTTCACGCAGGAACGCATAAAAGACTATAACAGAATAACGATTGGAACGAAAGAACAGATGATAAAACTGATCGAAACGGTCGGAAAAATAACGGAGGGAACAAAATGAGAACTGCCGAGATCAAACGCAAAACCAACGAAACAGATATAACGCTTAAACTGAACCTCGACGGCGGCGGAGTCAGCGCGGTCGACACCGGCTGCGGTTTTCTCGATCACATGCTCACGCTTTTTGCCGCTCACGGCAGATTCGATCTTAAAATATACTGCGAAGGCGATATAAACGTCGATTATCACCACACGACCGAAGATATCGGCATAGTTCTCGGTCAGGCTTTCAAAGAAGCGCTCGCCGACAAGCGCGGCATTAACCGTTACGGCGATATGATACTGCCCATGGACGAAGCCCTCGTGATGACCGCCGCGGATATATCCGGCAGAGGATATCTCGGTTTCGTTATGCAGATACCGACGGAGAAGGTCGGAGATTTCGATACCGAGCTCGTCGAAGAGTTTTTCAGGGCTTTCACGAGAGAAAGCGGAATAACGCTCCACGTACGTATGCTTGCCGGATCGAATTCTCATCACATTATCGAAGCCGCGTTCAAATCCGCCGCAAGATGTCTGAAAAAAGCGGTAAGCGCGGACGCTGAAAACGCCGGCGCGATACCGTCGACAAAGGGAGTTTTATAATGGTCGTCATAATCGATTACGGCGTCGGCAACCTGTTTTCGCTTCAAAGCTCCTTCGCCGCGATAGGCGAGGACGCGGTCGTCACGGGCGATGAAAAAGCCATAGCCGCCGCCGACAGGATAATACTGCCCGGCGTGGGCGCGTTCGGAGACGCCGCCGCAAAACTGCGCGCCACGGGTCTTGATAAGGTCATAAAAGAGCAGGCTGCGAACGGCAAACCGCTTCTAGGCATCTGCCTCGGCATGCAGCTTTTATTTGAAAAAAGTTACGAATTCGGCGAGCACGAGGGTCTCGGACTTATCGAAGGATCTGTAAGACCGATAGCCGACGTTATAGGCAAAGATCTGAAAATACCGCATATCGGCTGGAACGCGCTCATCATAAAGCGCAAAGATCCGATACTGAAATATACGAAAGACAGCGATCACGTTTATTTCGTACACTCGTATCACGCCGCCGACTGCGGGCAAAGCGTCACCGCAACGACCGAATACGGAGCGGAGCTGACTGCGGCGGTTTCGAACGGCAGCGTGTTCGGCACGCAGTTCCACCCCGAAAAGAGCGGCGGGACCGGGCTTAAAATCCTTAAAGCGTTCTGCGAGGTCAGAGTATGATAATTTATCCCGCGATAGATGTTCTCGGTAAAAAAGCCGTCAGGCTTTATAAGGGCGATTATAATAAAGTCACTACGTACAACGACGATCCCGTATCGGTCGCGCACAGATTCAAAGCGGCGGGGGCGGACCGCATACATCTCGTCGATCTCGACGGCGCACGCACGGGTGAAGCGGTAAATTATGAAATATTCGCCGAAATCAAGCAAAAAACGGGGCTTTTCTGCGAGGTAGGCGGCGGTATAAGAACAATAGAGAGAATAGCGGATTATCTGTCTCTCGGCATCGACCGCGTCATAATCGGCACCGCCGCGCTTGAAAAAGACGGGTTCGTAAAAGAAGCCGTCGGCAGATTCGGCGCGGACCGCATCGCAGTCGGTATAGATATACGCGACGGCAAAGTCGCCGTGCGCGGCTGGATCGAGACGACGAATACCGACGTTTTCGATTTTTTTGAAAAGATGATCGCAGACGGTGCAAAAACGTTTATCTGCACCGATATTTCAAAAGACGGCGCGATGCAGGGCGCGAATACCGGTCTCTACCGCGAACTGTCGGAGAGATTCGCAGTCGACCTGATCGCTTCGGGCGGCGTGTCGACGCTCGACGACGTTCAAAAACTTGCAAAACTCGGCATACACGGCGCGATAATAGGCAAAGCGCTCTATACGGGCGACATAGATCTCGGAAAGGCGGTCAAGGCGGCGAAATGATAACGAAAAGAATAATACCGTGCCTCGACGTCAGAGACGGCAGAGTGGTCAAGGGCGTGAATTTCGAAGGGCTGAAAGACGTCAGCTCACCGGTCGATCTCGCCGGTTACTATTCTGATCACGGCGCCGACGAGCTCGTTTTCTACGATATAACCGCGTCGAGCGACGGCAGAAAACTGTTTACCGATATATTGAAAGAGACGGCAAAGAGAGTATTCATCCCGCTCACGGTCGGCGGCGGCATAGAGTCGCTTGACGATTTCGACCGCGTGCTCAAATGCGGCGCCGACAAGGTCAGCGTAAACTCCGGCGCGATAAAGAATCCCGATCTCATATACGAAGCCGCCAAGCGTTACGGCAGTCAGTGCGTAGTGCTGTCCGCCGACGTGAAGCGCATCGACGGAGGATTCAGAGTTTTCGCCAAAGGCGGCAGAGTCGATACGGGGCTTGAAGCGACGGAATGGATAAAGCGCGGCGTTGATAACGGCGCGGGCGAGATAGTGCTGAATTCGATAGATACGGACGGGGTAAAAAACGGTTTCGATATCGAAATGCTTTCGGCCGTTTGCGGCGCGGTGAATATACCGGTCATAGCGTCCGGCGGAGCGGGGAACATAAAGCATTTCATCGATCTGTTCAAAGCTTTGCCGAAGGTCGACGCCGGTCTTGCCGCATCGATATTCCACTTCGGAGAAGTCGACGTAAAAGAACTCAAACGCGAAATGAAAGAAAACGGAATAAATACGAGAATATGAAGGTGACGCCATGACAGATATAAACGAACTGAAATTCGACGAAAAAGGTCTGATACCGGCGATAGTCGTCGACCGCAAAACGAAACGCGTGCTGACTCTCGCTTATATGAACAAAGAGAGCCTTGCGATAACGCTTGAAAAAAAACTGACCTGCTTTTACAGCAGATCGAGGCAGAAACTGTGGCTCAAAGGCGAGACGAGCGGCAATTATCAGCACGTCGTATCGGTAACCGCCGACTGCGACAAAGACGCGCTGCTCGTCGAGGTCGATCCCGACGGACCGGCGTGCCATCTCGGTACTTTCTCGTGCTTTGAAAATCCGGTTTATGAAAGCGAAGGACCCGAAGAATTCTCTTACGAGGGGCTGATGAAGCTGATCGCGGGCAGAAAAACGGAGAAAAAAGAGGGTTCGTATACAAGTTATCTCTTTGATAAAGGTCTTGACAAGATACTCAAAAAGATCGGCGAAGAGAGTACCGAGGTCATCATAGCGGCAAAAGACAACGATAAAGCCGAAACGGTCTACGAGATAGCCGATCTCGCGTATCACGTGATGGTCCTCATGGTTCAGGCGGGCATAAGCCTCGGCGATATCAAAAAAGAACTCGCCTCGCGCCACGTCATAGATCATAAAGTCAAGCAGGAGAAAATGACGTGATGGTAAAAACGGATCTTCACACGCACACTGTATACAGCGACGGCAAAGACGCGCCCGAGCAGATGGTACTGTCGGCGATAAATAAAGGCGTGAAGGTTTACGGCATATCCGACCACTCGTACACGCCGTTCGATACGAGCTACTGTATGACGCCCGACAGATACGCCGAGTATTTTTCGGTATTGACGGAGCTCAAAGAAAAGTATAAAGATAAGATCGATCTGCGCCGCGGCATAGAGCTCGATTATTATTCGTGCAAACCCGATATCACGTTCGATTATATCATCGGCTCCGTCCACTACGTCAAAGCCGGCAGCGAATATATACCGGTCGATTTTTCACCCGACGCGCTGACTGCGGGCGTCGACAGATATTTCGGCGGCGATATATACGCCTTTATCGAAGAGTATTACCGCACCGAAGCCGACGTCGTCGGCAAGACCGGATGCGATATCATAGGTCACTTCGATCTCGTGACGAAATTCAACGAACGCGGCGACCTTTTCGACGAAAGCGATCCGCGTTATATAAACGCGTACAGAGCCGCGGCTGACCGGCTTATAAAGACCGGTAAACCTTTCGAGATCAATTTCGGCGCGATACCGCGCGGCTGCCGTACGACGCCTTACCCGTCGGCGGAGATACTCGCATATCTGAAAAGCAAAAAAGCGCCGCTCGTCTTATCAAGCGACGGTCATAAAAAAGAGGATATCTGCTTCGGATTCGACAGCCCGGTCATTTGAGTGACGCCTGACGCAAAGCGCCGGGCGTCGTTTTGTGCGGCGCTTTTGCGCCGCGCCTTGGGGACCCCCGCCCTCCCGATCCCCAAACCCCTTGCCTCCCCCCGTTTCCTCGACCTTGTCGAGGGGCGCGCGTAAAGTGGCGACATGTTAAAATTACACTGTATGATGTATCCTTTAAATTTTATATTCGGACAGGGTCAGAGCAGAACCTTAATTAAAATCAATAAATAGTATTGACTTTTGGAATCGGATACATTATAATGATATTGTTCCGGCAGGATGAGATCTTTCAAAGTAATTGAATAACACATATCGTTTTTCCGTTTATGCAAGTGGCGGACAAGCGAGCAGTCTTATGAAAACTATTTTGATCGGTTTTGACCTCGATGACCGGGCTTTGGATTTGCGCTTTGGCGCTACCCGCGATCAGAACAGGTCTTTTTTGCTGCCCGAAACAAATTATAGTATTAACAGGAGGCAAAGCAAATGAAAACAAAAAAACCGCTACATTATAGTGATTTAAATGAGCTTCGCAGTATTCTGCAAGAAAAAACAGGCTATCTACTAAAAAAATACCTCGTGGAACAGGCGTTTACAAGAAGCTCGTATTCGAAACAGTACGGCGGAGGAAGCAACGAAAACTTTGAGTTTATCGGTGATACGATACTCGGGTACCACACCGTTCATAAGCTATACGAGCATTACGGAACGATTCATTCTGACGAGGAAGGTTGCTTTTATTCTTTTTGGGCTTACGAGAAGGATTTCACTGCACTGAAAAGTACCATTGTCAGCAACAAAACACTTGCAAAGATCATCGACGGATGGAACGTAATACGGTTTCTTATCGTCGGTAAGTCCGATATCGATAATGAAGTTGACAAGCAGGAAAAAATCAAGGCAGATCTGCTCGAAGCCATTATCGGCGCATATGCCGTTCAGTATAATTGGAGTACAACGGTAATGGAGAAGATTATCGAAAGAGTTCTTCCGGTCGGACAGTTTATAGAAGAATACGAAAGTTCCCGGTATCGCGAATTGCAATTAAGCGCGGAAAACGCGGTAAACACGCTCAAGGAACTGGCAGAACATGAAAAGTGTTCTTTTCCCACGTACGTTTTTTCAGGGCCGGATAGCCTTGGAAACAGTAAATCCGGTAAACCGTTATGGTGCTGTTCCTGCACAGTGACAAGCTTCCGTACGCGCATCATGGTGTTTGCACATACAAAAAAAGACGCTAAAAAATACGCGTCTTATATGGTGTTATGCAGAGTGTATGAAATGCCAAACGAGTACGGACCTAATAAGCATATCGATTTATGGTATTTCGACGGTAAACATCTGACACCGAATGAATCAGAAGAATTTTGATAGTGAAAATACCCCGCAGACAATATGTCGGCGGGGTATTCTGATTCGTAATCGCGCTTATATATAAGTTCGGTCAGGATCAAGTCGAACGCTATTACGTGACGGTGCGGCTCATTCCCACTCGATAGTCGATACCGGTTTTTCCGAAATATCCCAAGCTACGCGGTTGACGCCGGGAACGGAGGCGATTATACGGTCGCGGATCGTACAGAGTGTTTTGAAAGGAATCTCGGGGACGGTCGCGGTGACGGCGTCGACCGTGTTGACCGTACGGATGACGACGACCCAGCCCATATATCTTTTGCCGTCTTTGATGCCGGTGGATTTGACGTCCGGTATCGCGCAGAAATACTGCCACGGCGTTTGATCGAGTTTTTCGATCTCTTCTCTGACTATCGCGTCCGCTTCGCGCAAAGCCTCGAGTCTGTCGCACGTGATCGCGCCTACGCAGCGCACGCCGAGACCGGGGCCGGGGAACGGCTGACGGTATACCATGCCGTCCGGCAGACCGAGAGCCTTGCCGACTACGCGGACTTCGTCTTTATATAAGAACTTTATCGGTTCGACGAGCTCGAATTTAAGATCGTCAGGCAGGCCTCCGACGTTGTGATGAGCCTTTACGGGACCCGATTCGAGTATATCGGGATATATCGTGCCCTGAGCGAGGAATTCTATATCGTCGAGCTTTCTCGCTTCTTCTTCAAAAACGCGGATGAATTCGGCGCCGATTATCTTGCGTTTCTTCTCGGGGTCGGCAACGCCTTCAAGTTTGTCAAGAAAACGGTCGACGGCGTCGACGTAGATAAGGTTCGCGCCGAGTTCTTCTCTGAAAACTCTCACGACCTGTTCCGGTTCGCCTTTGCGGAGAAGTCCGTGATTGACGTGCACGCAAACGAGCTGTTTGCCGACGGCTTTGATGAGCAGCGCGGCGACTACCGACGAATCAACGCCGCCCGACAGCGCGAGCAGTACCTTTTTACCGCCTATCTGCTCTTTGAGCAGTTTTATCTGCTCGTCGATGAAAGCCTCGGCGAGAGCGGCGGTCGTTATTCTCTGCATATCCTCGGGTCTGTGGTTATTCTGCATATTTCTGATCCTTTCGTTATGAAATTTCTCTTTAAAATATTTTTAGCACAAATCACGGCAAAAAACAACAGAATGAGTGTGTATTTTATATGAATATTATGTTTGTTAAAATAAAAGTCTTGACTTTACGCGATATTCGGCTTATAATTGAATCACAGCGGGCGTCATAACGGAATAACGGATCACCGGTCTTCATATCCTTTAATATCACACCGGGAGGCGTTTGTTATGGATATGAAACTGCTGTGCGAAGGAACGGCGAAGGAGAGGACAGGCGATCTGACGCTCGAGGCGTATGCTTCGATAGCGTCGAGAACGAGGAGAAGAGAGGCGTTTTACCGCGCTCTGACGGTCAATTTCGTCTGCGCCGTGGTTTTTGCCGCCGTGTTTGCGTACGCCGCCGCGCAGACTTTAAAAAACGGCGGGGCTCTGCCGTGCGGTCTGCCGTTTGAAGAGCCCGCCACGGTCAGGCTGATGCTCGAGAGGTTCTTCATACTCTCGTGCGCTCCGGCGGTCTGCTTCGTATCCGCTCATACGCGCTTTTGCCGCGCGGTGTGTACCGTCTGCCCCTGCGTTTGCGGCGGGCTCTGCGGTTCGGCGATATGCAGAGCGACGGCGTCTTTCACTTTGCCGGCTGCCGTCACCGCCGCGGTGTTCGTGATATTTTCGCTTGCCGTATCGGTATATTCGGCGGTCTGCGTCGGATTCCGCGTCTGCAGGATCAGATACGGCGTTACAGCGGAAGATAAAGACGCGCTGTTCGCTCTTCTCATGACGGCGCTGTTCGTTCTGCTCGTATCGTGCGCCGCCGCGCTTCTCATACCCGATTTTATTTCACTGTTTACCGGTTAAGGACGATAAGATAAAATGGATAACGAAACGAAACCCAAAAAAAAGAAGTTCAACATCTTCGACTCTCAAAGAGAGGGCAAAGGCGTTGAAAAAGGCGAGGTCAAAAAGCCCGATTTCAAAAACTTTTTCGTATATTTCGGCAGATCGTTCACAAGACTGCTCAACGTCAATCTGATGTTCACGTTTTTCTGTCTGCCGCTGTTTTTCGCGCTGCTCGCGAGCACGCGCTGGTTCGATACGACCGTGCAGGACGTTACGCATCCTCTCGCTTCGGCGCTCAACGGTCTGCTTACCGCCGGAGAATACAACCCGGTCACGATGTCGCTTTACGGCGTTTACGGCATAAGGAGCGGTATCGCGGCGCAGACCTCGGTCTTTTCGACCGTGCTTTACTGTCTCGCCGGGCTGACCGTGTTCACCTGGGGCTACGCGAACTGCGGACTTGCCTATACTCTGCGCAATATGCAGAGAGGCGAACCGGTGTTCGTATGGAGCGACTTTTTCAGAACGGTTAAAAAGAACGCCGTACAGGGGCTGGTCGTAGGCGTGATAGACCTTGCGATCTTCGCGCTGATGTATTACGACATACAGGTGTATTCGTATAACGCTTCGAACTCGATGTTCTCGTTCATGTATATCATAACGCTGTTTTTGTTCGCGGTTTATATCGTGATGAGGATGTATATTTATCCGATGCTCGTCACGTTCGATTTAAAAACGTTCAAGCTGTTCAAAAACGCGTTCATTTTCGCGTTCGTCGCGCTCGGAAGAAATATTTTAGGGCTTATAGGCGTGATACTCGCGATAGCGATAAACATGTTCATCTTTTGGGTATTCGTACCGCTCGGCATAGTATTGCCGTTCGTGCTGACGGTGGCGGTGATCGGATATATAAGCGTGTACGTCGCTTATCCGAAAATAAAAGAGGTTATGATCGATCCGTACAACGCCGAAAACGGCGTTGCAGAGACCGAAGAAGAATAACGGTAAAACAAAAAAACAGAGTAGAGGGCACGGCGTGAAGTGCCGCGCGGACGGGGAGTTGCCGCGCGGACGAAGAAACGCAAAGTCTCGCGGTCGCGCCCTCGCATCCCGCTGTGCAAGATCTCTCCTTGTCCGACGGGCAAATATCATTTAGGGAGGGATCTTTTTGCGTAACAAGACGGACTACAAAAAAGTTGTAAGAAAGATAGCGATTACCGCGGTGTTCGCGGCTTTCGCCGTCGCGCTCAAAGCGTTTACGAACGCTGTTCTGAACATACCGGTATTCGGCATAAAGGTCGGCTTTGCCGGAATATTCACGTTCTTTCCCGCCATTCTGTGCGGGCCGGTCTGGGGCGGTATAGCGTCGGCTCTTTCCGACATACTCGGTTTTCTGATCGCGCCCGACGGAGCGTATATACCGTGGCTCACGCTGACCGCGTTCTGCGGCGGCGTGATAAAAGGGCTTTTGTGGATGCTGCTTACAAAAAAGGCCGGCAAAAAACTTCGCATAATTTTGCTGACGGTATTCTTGCTGATCGGCTCCGCCGGCGCGGCGTTCCATATCTCGCTCTCGTCTGACGGACTTATGAACGGCATAACGGCGAAGCAGAGCGAACTGCCGGTCAAAGGCGCGGTCACAGCGAAGCGCGAGGCGGGCGAATATTCGTTTCTGACCTCCGCCGCAGTCGATCTGGCAAAATATAAAAACGATACGGTAACGCTTACCGGCGCTGCGGGAGAGGGTGAAACGGTGCTGCCGTCGCGCTATATCAAAGATTCGTACGAAACGAAGATCACGAAGATAGGACCGAAGGCGCTCGAAAACGTCTCGGGCGTTCTGACGGTACCGGATACGTATAAAACGATAGCAGACGACGCGCTCGGCGGCAATGCGTCGATCACGCTGATACGCGGCAAAGCCGGCTCTTCAGCCGAAACTTTCGCCGGCAAAAACAACGTGGCTTTCGAAGCCGTCGACGAGATACCCGACGCGCAGTCGGACGTTTTCGCCGAAGCTGAAAACGGAGCTTTTGCTGCGTCAACGTCTGATAACTACAGAAAAAATCTCGCCGTATACATAAATATGCTCGTGCTCGGACTCGAGCTTACCGGCATCATCGGCGTGATATTCGTGGTCGTCAACATACTGCTCGCCAAAGGTGAAAAGACAGGCGAGAGAACGGTCGATATAATAAAGATCGCGGTCGCCGTAACGGTCGCCGGACTTATTGTAACGACGGTAAACACGTTCATACTGCGCGAGCTGCTCGACGCGTGGCGCGGTAAAGAATTCATGATTTTGTATATCCCGCGGCTCGTTGAAGAACTGATCGTCTGCGTACTGCACACGTATATCATATCGATACTTTACGGCAGCATAGTGCGCGGCGGGATAAAGAAAGAGATAGATAAACTGAAATGATCTATACCATAACTTTGAGTCCGTGCGCGGACCATTACGTCACCGCCGAAGCAGTGCCCGGCAAAACGAACAGGGCGGCGAGAAGCCGCATCGTTTTCGGCGGCAAGGGCATAAACGTCAGCATCGCGCTCAAAAATCTCGGGCTCGAGAACAAGGCGCTGTTCTTCGCCGGAGGCTTTACCGGCGACGGACTGATAAGCGATCTGACCGCGAAGGGCGTAAAGTATCTTTACGTCAAGACCGAGTCGCCGACGCGTATAAACACGAAGATCATATCGGATAACGGCGTTACCGAGATCAACGCGCCGCCGGGCAAGGTCAGCGGCTGGGAGCTCGGAAGGTTCCTGTCGCTTTTATCGGAGATACGAAAGCTCGATACCGTCGTCATATCCGGTTCGGCGCCGGAATGCGCTACCGATATCGTAAGACAGGTGCTTTCTCAGATAAGAGACACCGGCGCGAAGCTGATATGCGATATGCACGGAGAAGATCTGAAAAAATGCCTCGAATACAAGCCGTATCTGATAAAACCCAATCTTGAAGAAGCGGCGGAGTTCTTCGGCGTGACGCCCGATTACTGCCGCGCGGAAGAATACGTGAAAGAACTGGGCAAATACAGTAAATACGCGATACTGTCGCTCGGCGGCAGCGGCGCGTATATGTGCAAAGACGGCAAAACCGAATACGTGCCGGTCATCGATCCGGGGCTCGGCGTCAAGAACCCAGTCGGAGCCGGCGACAGTATGATCGCGGGATTCCTTTACGCCGAAGCGCATAAGGCCGACAGGCTCGTATGCGCCGTATCGGCGGGCTCGGCGACAGCGTATTCGGACGGGATCTGCGATATAAAAACGTTTGAAGAAATAAAGAGGCTCTACAGATAATCAAAACAGGAGGCGTGTATGTCGGTAAAATACGAAACCGCTTATTCGGCAGGCAAAAGAGTTCTGCTGATAGTGAACCCAAAAGCGGGACACGGAATTGCTGAACCGAGAGTGAAATATCTTGAACATATGCTCAAAAAATACGGCTTTTCGCACGATCTGTATTATACGCAATACGCGAAGCATACGACGCAGCTCACTCTCGAACACGGCGAAGAATATGATATCGTGCTTTGCTGCGGCGGCGACGGAACGCTGAACGAGACGGTCGAAGCCGTGATGCAGCTGAAGAAAAAGCCGACCGTCGGCTATTTAGCTACCGGAACGACGAACGATTTCGCAAGAACTCTGCGTCTGCCGCGGGCGATAGGTCCCGCCGTGCGCATGATGGCGAACGGAAAGACCCAGTGTATGGACTGCGGTTCGATAAACGGCGCGCTCGATTTCGTATACGTCGCTTCTTTCGGCGCGTTCACGCGCGTCTCTTACACGACTCCGCAGAGGATAAAGAATTTCTTCGGCAAGAGCGCGTATCTTTTCGACGGCATCAAAAGCCTCAAAGAGATAAGACCGTATCATGCGAGGATAGTCACGGAAGATACGGTATACGAGGACGATTTCATTTTCGTCTCGGTGACGAATTCGCTCTCGGTCGGCGGAGTGATGAATCTGCCGTCGGATCTCGTCAATCTTTCCGACGGACGGTTCGAGCTTCTGATGATCAAAAACCCCGTCGATATGCTCGAAATACCCGAGATGATACACGGCTGCGTCGATTTTCACTACGAAAACGACAACATAATACTTACCCAAGCGTCGCACGTTAAAATCGAGATCGAAAACGGCGCTCCGTTCACCGCCGACGGCGAATACGCCGGCACTTACAAAACGGCGGAGATCGTCAACATAAACCCGGGTTACGAAATTCTGGTGCCGTGATGAAAAGCGTCGTCAGTGACCTGCGCGTCTGTCTGTTGAAAGAGCCGTTCGGCGTACTGCCATCCGACGTCCGTTTTTCCTTTCGCCCCGTGTCGGGCAGAAACGAAGCGAAGCAGAGCGCGTACCGTATCGTAACGGCAAAGGGGATAAATAATTTAAAAGCCGGTGTTTACGAATCCGATACCGGCTTCATTATATCGTCTTCGTGTACCGGAATAAAGGCTGACGGCGCCGAACTCGAACCGGGCACGCTTTATTATTACGCCGTCACGGTGAGATTTGACGACGGTACGGAAGCCTTTTCCGAACCGTCTTTTTTCGCGACCGCTCCGGACGATATAAGATACGCCCGCGCGATCCGCTGTAAAAACGGTCCGCATTTCGCTTATTTCCGCCGCGATCTCGGCAAAATCGAAGCGTTTGACAAAGTCTGCCTCACCGTATGCGCCTCTTCGCCCGAACCGGCGCGCCAGTTCGTATGCACGGTAAGCGTTAACGGCGCGGAGCTCGGCGTCACGTCGTCGCGGCTCGGCAAAACGCCGGACAACAAGGCCGTTCTTTATTACAATTCCTTCGATATTACGCGTCTCGTCAAAGACAGCGGCAACGAGGTCACGGCGCTTTGCCATACAGACGAAGACAAAACGTTTTACTGTTCGGTCTGCGGTTTTCGCGGCGACGGAACGCTTTGCCCGATAACCGATACGTCCGACGGGAAGTGGCTTTCGTACGACGCCGATAAGACCTTCAGACCCGATAATTCGATAGGCACGCACTATTACAAGGCGTACGCCTCGAACGTCGATACCGCGTATCTGCCCGATAAAAATCCGAAACTGTGGGAAAAGCCGGACGACGCCGGATATATTTTCGATAAATACGTTCCGCTCCCGGCTTACACGCCTCCGGTTCGCCGAAGAAGGATCGAGGCGAAAAAAGTGACGAGACTCGAAGACGGATATCTGATAGATCTCGGGCGCGAGACCGTGGGCGGCGTCGAAGCGACGTTCGACTCCTTCGGGAGAACGGAGATCGAAGCGTTTTACGGCGAAGAGCAAAACGCCGACGGCTCGGTGAAATACAGAATGAACACGGGCAACGTTTATTACGAAAAATTTGCGCTCTGCACCGGTGTGAATACGGTAAAAACCCCGGATCTGATGACGTTCCGTTATATTTATTTCAAGGGCGAGGCGGTATTACTGTCCGTATACGGGCTGCAGACTGCGGCGGAACTTAATAACGGCGAGTCTTCGTTTTATTCCGATAACGCCCTGTTAAACGGTATATACGCTTTGACGAAGCGGTCGGTCGAGGCGACGAGCCAGGATCTTTACGTCGATTCTCAGTCGCGAGAGCGCGGCGCCTACGAGGGCGATATGTTCATAAATATGCTCTCGTCCTACTGCTTTTACGGCGAATACGCGATACCGCGGTTTTCAGCCGAATATATCTATACGCACAGAACGTGGCCGGCGGAATATATCCTTCTCACGCCTGCGGCGGCTTACGCCGAGTATATGTATTCGGGCGATATCGGATCGCTTGAAAAGTATTACGCCGTAATCAAAAACAACGATTTTTCACGGTATGAAGGTGAGTACGGACTCATACATTCCGGCAATCCGTGCGGTCAGGGCGAAAACGCCGTGCTCACCGACTGGCCGCCGTCCGAGCGCGACGGATACGATACCGCGGCGAAATACAATACCGTTCTTAACTGCGTCGCCGCGTTTTCGTACAAAGCGATCTCGCTTTGCGCCGCCGCTCTCGGCTTTCACGGCGATGAAAAAGAATACGGCGAAAAAAGCGCTGAGCTTAAAAAAGCCGTGATGAAGTATCTTTACAATAAAGAAAAAGGAGCGTTCTGCGACGGTTTGTATGAAGACGGAAAACAGAGCGGTCACTTTTCCCAGCACGCTTCGGCTTATGCTCTGTTCTGCGGCGTGTGTACGAAGACCGCCGCGAAAAAAGCCGCGGGCTTCATAAAAAAACAGGGAAAGATAAAAATGAGCGTTTACGGAGCTTTCTTTCTGCTCGCAGGTCTATACGAAAACGGCTTCGGCGGTACGGCGAACGAACTGCTCCTCGATAACGACGTAAGCGAGGGCGCGAGAACGTGGGCTTATATGATCGATAAACTCGGCGCGACCGTGACAGCAGAGGCGTGGAACGCGAATAACAAGCCGAATATGACGTTTTCCCATCCGTGGGCAACGGCTCCCGCTTACTGCGTTACCGCCGGGATTTTCGGCATAAAGCCGCTTTCGCCCGGTTTTGAGAAGTTTTCGGTCAAATTTCAGACAAAAGGATTGAAACGCGCCGGGATATCGGTCCCGACCGTACGCGGAACGGTATCGGCTTCTTTTGACGGAAACACTTATACCGTGACCGTGCCGACGGGCTGTACCGCGGTCGTCGCGATCGGGTCGGTACGCGGAAAAAGACTTTACCGTAACGGCGCCCTATGCGCCGACCCCGTGAACGGCGATCACATATCGGAATGCGGAAGCGGAACGCACGCTTTCCGGTTCGGTTTATAAGAAAGCGCCGATAAAAGGCGCTTTGCGTTTTTGTGCTCTATAAGCTCGAGTTCTTCGCCGCTTATACCGCAGACCGAAAGAAACGCCGATATAAGAGACGGCGTACACCACGGCATATCGGAACCGAAGAGGATCTTATCCGCTTTGTGTTCCGATATTATTTTTTTCGCTCCTTCGACGGAAACATCGAAAGCGCACGCCGCCGTGTCGAAATATACCTGTTTTCCGCAAAGTTCCTCCGCCGCCGCGTTCCATTTGCGGATACCGGCGAGGTGCGAAAAAATGAGAGTCGCGCCGCGATATCTGTCGGCAACGGCGCAGAGCCGTTCCGGCGTGCAGTAAATGTATTCGGAAAAATGTGAGCCGCCGCATCTCACGCTCACGGCAAGACCCGCTTCGGCGGCTTTCTCGAAGACGGGGTGAAGACGTCTGCCGTCGGCAGGTGTGCGAAGCCGCTCGGGATCGATACTGACTCCGGCGTAACCGAGGCTTTTTATTTCTTTTGCCGCGAGCGCGAAGCTCTCCGGATCGTTGACTTGAAAAAAAGGTATCATACAGCCCCCGTACGGCGCCGCGCAGTTCATCACGGCGAAGGAGCCGACTCCGTAAAGCTTTGCTTTTTTTGACAGATCGGCGTACGTACCATCCGAATAAGGCAGGGCTTTTTCTTTTTTTGCCGTTTCATGCAGCTCTTCGTCTGGGAAAATGCGGCAATGAAAGTCAGTTATCATGTTTATATCCTTTCTTTTTTTGAAATATATGAAAAAAACATAAAAATTATCACGCCGTCTATTGATTTATTGTGCGTTTTATGATAAAATAGCCGTCAGAACATACGGAGGTGCGATATGAAGAGAATGCTTTCGGCGCTTTTAGCCGTAATTATGCTTTTGTCTGTCGCGGCATGCAATACGACGCCGCCGGCGGATACCGATACCCAAACGTCCGTTAGGACGGAACCCGTGACCGGGCAGGTAACGGAACCTATTACTGAAAAGGAGACTGAACAAATGACGGAAACGGTTACAGACGAACCCATAATCGACGAAGACCCCGTTTTCTACGAGAAAGCGGAACGCGATCCGTTCGATCCGGAAAGCGCAGACGTATCCGGCGCGGACTGGGGTGCGACGATAGTCGGCGCGAACGACCGCGCTAACGGCGTCGGCGGCAAATTCACCGACGCGGGCAGAAACAGGTTTCTGATCTATAATCAAAACGCGTCTTTGCTGTATAATCTCACCGGAGAAGGATCAAAACTTGTCGAAGGTCTTTACAACGCCGACGGCAAGGCGTATTTCAAAAATACGATGGACGTTTTCGTCGTTGATTCCGACGGTAAGGAATACAGCGGATCAAATTCTCTTGCAAACGGCAGAATGAACAGCAACCGCATAGGTTACTACTATTACGATTTCAGATTCCGCGATCAGGGATTTTTCGGCACGGGCGAGGCGTATGCCGACGATACGTATGATATCATCGCCAAGTCCGGCAAATGGAGCGGCAACGACGTAATGAAGATCAAAAAGGACAAAAGCGGTTTGTCCTATACGGTCAAAGGCGCGCTCGATCCCAATATCTATTCAAGCGTTTCGTATTCCGCGGATAAGTATAACGCGATACGCATGACGATAAAGACAGAACAGTCCTCGGCGATATTCTTCTATATCATCGCCGGCAGTCATAACCAATTCAATCAGGAGCAAAGCATAGGCGTGAGGATCGTACCCGGTCAGTGGGTGACGATCGTCGTGCCGCTCGCCGCCGTGCCGGATTATACCGGTACCGTCACGGGCTTCCGCGTCGACTGCGGCTATCAGTACGGCGAGCAGATCCAGATCAGCGAGCTCAAAGCGATAAACGGCGGCGACGCTACCGTACCGCTCGCGCTCGAGCATATATTCCATACGTATCCCGATAAAATGCACGAGGTAGTTCGCGCCGTTGCGACCGACGAATACACGGGCGGCGGCAGATTCGAGACGAGAGTCGTCATACCGGCAGACACGGTCAGAAGATTCGTTATCAAAAACGGCAAAGGCGAGAGCTCGGAGCTCGACGGATTCGATTTTGCCGATACCGAATACGCCGCGTTCGACATCAAAGGCGTCGGCGTTTACGGCGTCATCATGCCGGTCAAAGACGATAACGGTTATATCAAAGTCGAGCAGAAAGACGGCAATTACGTCATAACGCGCGGCGTTTATATAGACGGAACGGTCAAAAAAGGCGCGGATATCTATTTCGGGCACAGGATCTACACGTCGACCACGCACCAGTTCAACGATATAAGAAAAGAAGCGTATATCGAGAGAAATCCGCTCACGGATATCTACGTCAAAACAGTCGATAACGCGAAATTCGAAGGCTACGACGCGCTTGCCGGATGTTACAGCTTCACCGTGCGGGCAATAGAATTCAGCCAGGCCATGTACAATCAGCCTAACAAACAGTTCAACGTCAACACGCTTCTGCGCGGCGACGGCGTCGTCGACAGAACGATATATATACGCACAGCCGAAAACCGCGCCACGCGCAGAGGCAGACTCGAATGCGCCGCGATACTCGACGGCGACGACCGTCTGCTGCCGATACCGCTCGAAGTCGGCAAGAACTTCGACGGCGAAAACGAAGAGCCGGTCTATTTCCCCGAAAAAGGTACCGGCGAGGCGGCGTTCGGCGAGGTTTACGCGCCGATCACCGTCGGTAAGGACGAATGCAAGCGCTTCACGGTACTGCACCTCTATCAGAACTGGGGCAACTACCCGCTGAAGCAGATCTCGTTCATCGCGTTCCATATTCCGTACTATCATTTGTCCGTAGGCGTCACCGAGACGAACTGCATCACTCCGTACTTCGTCTACGGCAAAGACGGATGGGTGCTGCCCGACTTCCGCGCAAATTCCGCCCCGCTGTGGGATTACGGCAGAGGCACTCAGCACACGAGCGTCGGCAGACTCTATTTCCTGCAGTACAAAGACGCCGACGGCAACTACTTTAAATCCGAATCGCAAAGCGCGGATATCGCGTCTCACGGCCCCGTTTACGCGGACATAAATACAGAGTATCTTTCCGACGACGGCAAGATCCGCGCAAGCTACAGACATACCGAAATGGCGCAGACCGACGAAAACAGAACTTATTACACGATAAGACTCGAAGTGCTCGACGATCTGCATATAAAAGATTTCAAAAACGATTTCACGTTCTTTACGTTCGACACCTACGGTAACGAGTACACAAAGATGGGATATCTTGACGAAAACGGAACTATGACTGTCGAAAACGTCAAAAAGAACGAAGGCAGACTGATAAAGCTCGGCAAAGAATACCCGTATTACGATTATTACGGCTGCGGCATCAAAGAGTCCGTCAACTTCGCGCTGATAGTCAGAGGCGCCGATATAACCGTCGGCGGCAAAAAGTACGACGGCAATTTCATACTGAAAGACAAATTCGACGGTACGATGAACGTCGGCTCGCTCACGCTCGACCTCGGCGATACGACGCTCAAAAAAGGCGACGTCATAGAGATCGATCTGATCCTCTTACCGTGGGGCTATTCGACGAGCAAGGACGATTCAAACGTCAGAAACGTCAGAGAAGACAGCTGTATCGATCCGTATAAGATCACGGTCATCGAAGGCGAAGCATACGCCGACAAGACCGTTCCGTCCGTACGCGCGGTCAACAACTCGGCAAAATTCAGAATATCCGGCGGCAAGAGCACGGCGGCGGTCAAGATCTACGGCTTTTCGGATTACACGCTGCCCGAGATCACGTTCAAAGCCGACGGCAAAGACGCCGATATCAAACTCGCAGGCGTAAACGGCTACGACGGCTACCAGGTACAGCGCGACGGCGACGGAACGTATTCGTTCTCGTTCAACGTCGATATGAATAAAGCAGACGAGTACGAAATAACGATAAAACAGTGACGTTCGACCGACCGGGGCATTTACCCGGTCGGATCTGTAAGGAGGTAATATGACAAAGAGAATACTTACCGCGGTGCTGATCGCAGTCATGCTGCTGTCGTTTGCCGCGTGCGACCCCGGCGCCCCGTCCGTCACGACGGAGAAGATCACGGCAGCGCAGACCGAAAAAGAGACCGAAAAGCAAACGGAGGGGGCAACGGAAGAAATGACCGAAGCGATAACCGAAGAAGTCATCATAGACGAAGATCCCATTTACTACGAAAAGAACGGGCGCGATCCTCTCGATCCGCAGACGGTCGATTACTCTTCGCCCGACTGGAACAAAACGATAATCAACGCAAACGAGCGCGCCGACGGCGTGCAGGGTAAATTTACCGACGCAAAAAGGAAAAAATTCCTCGTTTCAAATCAGACGTCGTCGCTTATGTACGATCTTACGACCGCCGGCAAAAAACAGATAGAAGGTCTGTACAATAAAAACGGCAAGGCGTATTTCAGCGATACCATGGATACGAGTTTCGTTTTGCCGGACGGTACGAAATACAGCGCGGCGTATTCGGACGAATCGGCGCGTATGAACAGCCACAGGATCGGATATTATTATTACGATTTCCGCTTCTGCGGTCAGGGATTTATGAATCCCGACACGTTAAAGGTCGACGAAAACGTTGCGGATTATTACGATATAATCCGTAAATCCGGCTCGTGGAGCGGTCACGACGTTGAGGAGATAAGAAAAAGAAACGGGGTGCTTTCCTTCAGGGTCACGTCGACTGAAGACCCGTATCTCGGCTCGCACGTCAACTTCTCGACAGAAGAATTCGACGCGGTGCAGATAACGATAAAAACCGAGACTACGGCTTCCGGAACGCTTTATATAGCCGCCGGATCACAGTCCTACTTCAACAGCGAACAGCATACGAGCTTCCGCTTCGATGCGGGCGACTGGTGCACCGTCGTCGTACCGCTCTCCGTGGTACCGGATTATACGGGCAGCGTCACCGCGTTCAGGATCGACTGCGGCGATCAGCCCGGCGAATTGATAGAGGTCAAAGAGATCAAAGCGATAAAACGCGGCGAAGCGAGCGTACCGTTTGCTCTCGAACACATATTCCACACTTATTCGGATAAAATGCACGAGGTCGTGCGCGTCGTCGCCGTAGCCGATTACGACAAGGGCGGCAGACTTGAAAATTCCGTCGTCATACCTGCGGATACGGTGAGAAAATTCGTTCTCAAAAACGCGCAGGGCGAGACGTCCGAGCTTGACGGATTTGATTTTTCGACTGCCGAATAC
>JAEEJH010000151.1 GCA_016281775.1 Clostridiales bacterium
ATGGCACGGCGCCTTCTGGAACTACATATTATGGGGCGTATATTACGGCGTCATACTGATGCTCGAAAAGGGTTTTCTTCTCAAATGGCTTGAAAAGATACCTAAATTTTTCCGCCATGTTTACACGCTCTTCATCGTGCTTTTCGGCTGGCTGATATTCGTGTTCGAAAACACGAGTGAAGGATGGAAATATTTTCTCAATATGTTCGGCGGAGGCGCCGCCGGATTCATCAGCTCCGGCGACGTGTATACGATACTGCGCAATCTCATATTCATCGCTCTGCTCGTTATCGGCTGCACGCCTTTGCCGAAAAAGCTGTTCTACAAATTCTATTTCGACGAGAAAGCGCGCGGCAAAGCGTTCCGCATACTCGTTCCCGTCGGTTCGGCTGCCCTGCTGCTCGTATGCACGGCGTATATGGTCGACAGCAGCTTCAACCCGTTCCTTTATTTCAGGTTTTAAGGAGGCGTCGATATGAACAACGATATCAAGACCGATAACGTAACGGCAAAGAAAACTCCGAAAAAGCCGGAAGCCGAGATACTTCTCGACCGTCAGCTCGAGATAAAGGACAAAACAAAAGCGGCGAACATACTGACCATCGTACTCTTCTGCGCGTTCGTTCTCTTCTTCGGGATAATGTTCATAATAATGCCCGACAACGAATATTCGCAGACGGAAAAACGCGCTCTCGCGTCTGCTCCCGATATGAGCTGGTACCGCATTTCGACCGGCCTCGGCAGGGATCTGAAAATGATGACGATGACCGAGGATGAAAAAGCGGCTTACAAAGACAGAGCCAACTGGAACAACGTCCGGTCAGAACTTTTAGAGAAAATAGAAAAAATGAACGTAAGCGACGAGAAGAAGGCCGAGCTGAAATCCAAAGTCACGTACGACAGATATTTCAAGGTCTTTTCCGACGACGTTTCGGACTATTATTCCGACCAGTTCCCGTTCAGGGATCAGCTCCGGGTCATAAAAGCGGCGACGGAGATAGCGATGCTCAAGCAGGAAAACAACGGCGTGCTGTTTTCCGGCGGTTATCTGATCAAAAAAGACACGCTCGCCGAGGGCAAAACGCTTGACGAAGCGCTTGAAACGGTTGATTCGAACCTCAAATTCATTGGCGGTATGCAGAAATTCCTGCCGGAGAACGTCAAATGCCTGACCGCCGTGGCGGGCAGAACGGTCGACGTTGCCGAATCAAGAATACCGGCGATATTCCCCTACTCTTCCACTAACGCCGAAGCGTACTGGAAGACGTACGGCGAAAAAGCCGAAGCGTACGGGATAAACACGGTCGAACTCAAAGATTCGCTCAAAGCAAGGTTTGACGCGGGCGAATACGTTTATTATAAGACCGACCACCACTGGACGTCGCTCGGCGCGTATTATGCGTACTGCGAAATAGCGAAAGCGCTCGGCGATACGGTAAGACCGCTCGATTTCTTTGAACGCGAAACGTTCAGCAAAGACTTCATCGGCACGACTTACGCCAAAGCCGGCGCCGCTCTCGGAGGAGCCGATACGATCGAATTCTTCAGATACGAGGGCGATAAGGATTACGTCACCGAGATCAAAGAGGACGGGACGAAGCTCGAAGCGTTTTATAACTACGATTACCGCGACGTAAACGACAAATACAGCGCGTTTCTCGGCAGCGACAACAAATCGAACGGCGGCAACAACGCCGTAACGCTGATCACGAAGACGACGGACGAACCGAGGTGCAAAATGATCGTGCTGAAAGACAGTTTCGGTCACAGTCTCGTACCGTTCCTTGCGATAGACTACGATCTGATCGTTCTCGATATGAGGTATTACAACGGCGATATGTCCGAATACCTGTCCGATCCCGATCTTTCGGCAATGCTCGTTATATACAATATGGAAACGTTTTCGAATAACGACGGTCCGCAGAAAGCGGGCGGCTGCGTTATCGGCTACTTTAATAAATAAAAAGGAGACATCAAAATGGCAAAGAATAAGTATGAAGGCACACAGACCGAAAAGAATCTGCTCGAGGCGTTTGCCGGCGAATCGCAGGCGAGAAACAAGTATACTTATTTCGCTTCAAAAGCGAAAAAGGACGGCTACGAACAGATAGCCGATCTGTTTCTGAAAACCGCGGAAAATGAAAAAGAACACGCAAAACTCTGGTTCAAGGAGCTGAACGGCATCGGTTCTACGGAAGATAACCTTGAAGCTGCCGCGGACGGTGAGAATTTCGAATGGACCGATATGTACGAAGGTTTTGCGAAGACGGCGGAAGAAGAAGGTTTCCCGGAGCTCGCCGCAAAGTTCAGAGGCGTGGCGGCGATCGAAAAACGCCATGAGGAAAGATATCGCGCTCTGCTTAAAAACGTCACGACCAAGAAAGTATTCGAAAAGAGCGAGGTCAAGGTTTGGGAATGCCGCAACTGCGGTCACATCGTAGTCGGCACGAACGCTCCCGAAGTATGCCCCGTCTGCGCTCACCCGCAGAGTTATTTCGAGATACACGCGGAAAACTATTGATCAAAACCGAAAAGCCGCCGGAACGTCCGTGCGTGATCAGGAAGTTTTTTCACCTCACGTTCGAGTAGTGAGTAAGTGCGCACTTAAGAAAAGCAGACTGAGAACAAAATCAGTCTGCTTTTTC
>JAEEJH010000152.1 GCA_016281775.1 Clostridiales bacterium
AACGAAAAAAGCCTTTCCCGCAGAGGAGAAAAGCTTTTTTCACGCGGTTTGAAAAACCGTATATCGCGCCGGCCGTCAGACCGGCATTTGTATTTATAAGCGTTACGTCCTTCGGGACGCGGATCATTTACCGCCGTATATGCACTCCGTAACGAACGTGCCGCCGGTGAGAACGGCTTTGCCGTCTTTATACTCGAATTCGAACGTATAAGTTTTATTCGTACTTTTGCCGTTTTCCGTGCGGACGAAATCGAGCGAGACGGTCATCTTATCGCCTTTTACCGATACGTTTTTGAGCGCTTTTTCGATGTTGTATATCGAATAATCTCCGTTTTCGCAGGCTTTCGCCGTGTTCGTCACCGTTACGAGAGAAGGCGTAACGAAACAAAACTGGTCTTTAACGTGTTTGAAACAGCCTCCGTCTTTCATTATCTCGTCATATATCTGCCCGCTTACGAAATCCTCGAAGTGGACGGACTGGAAAAACGCAAAACAGAAGTACGTCGGAAATACGTCCGGTTCATAACCGTTATACCGTGACGTAAAATCGGCGGGCAGGTCGGCTTTACTGCCGTACAGGATCGGGTGAGCTTCCGAAAGGTCGAGGCTGTTTGCGGAGCGGTAGACCGACGCGTCGGTCTGACCGTTATATATGAGCGCGTGGGCGCGGAGTATATCCGAAAGCGCCGAAGCCGCGTCGTAACGCGTTATACTCTTTTTCATAAATACGTCTATGAAAGATCCGCCGTCGATATAAAGCCCGTTTTTACCGCTTTTCACGTTTACCGTGAACTCGCGCACCTCATCCGCCATATTGCCGGGGCAGTCGACGAGGAAGCCTATAACGGTATAACCGTCTTTTTCTTCGATCACGCGCGCGGTGCGCTCGTATATTTCCATAGTCCACATTAACATGCCTTTGGTGTACTGCGTGTATATCGTACCGTCGTTATCTATCATAAACACGGCGTTTCCGTCTCCGATAAACGCCCGGACGTCTTTTTCCGGCAGTACGTCCGAAAAATACTTATACCACTCGTTTACGGTCTTGAGTCCCTGCTTCAGCGTAGTGAACGCGTTGTATCCGTAATACCCGGGGGAAACGCCGTATTTATTATACATCAAAGACGTTATTTTTTCAGGCCATTCTCCCGTTCCTCCCTCTTCTTCGTCGCTGTAAACGTATTTGACGGACGTTTCGTCCGTGAGGTCGGAACCGTATACGACAGAATCGTAAAGCAAGCCGAGCTTCAGTATCAGCGCTCTCGACCTGTAAACGAGATCGTAATCTCCCGATCTGTAATCTTTGAAGCCGGTGTTTTTCAAAAGCGAGTACGTTACGGGATAATACCGGATCATTTCTTCTTCATACAGATTATTCGCCGCTTCCTTTGCCGCGTCGTAATAGTTTTGCAGCCATCCGGGTCCCGGATTGAAAGCGCCGGAAACAAACGAATAATCCGCCATGCAGTCCGGTTTTTCGGTGTTTGAATACATAAAGAACTCTATGGCTTCACGGTCGAGATAATCCGCGAAAACGCTGCTCAACGCGGCGCGCAGTTTTTCCGACTTTTCGGTGAAATAGTGAGATGCGATATAAGAAAGCGTCTCTTCTTTCATATTATATATGACCGCGCTGTCTACGGGATTGCTTGAACTGAACTTCCGGGATGATAAAGCGTTTACCAGATATTCTATCGCTTCATCGCCGCGTTTTATTATGAGATCATAGGTGAATTCACTCCCCGCGATCTTTAAGGAAGACGATTCGGTTTTATTGAAGAAGAGATGATCTCTATATTCGTTGCCGTCTTTATCTGACCTGAAAGCGTCAAGGGACACCGAGCCTGACGTAAATTCATAGTAATTTTTATAAGACGAGAGATAGAAAGCTTCCGCCTCGCCGTCGTTTTCGTCCGCGGGCGTCATATAAACTTTTCCGTCGGCGATGATGAAATATTTTGTAGATTTGATGAGCATAGCCGTTACGTCGGAGACGAAAACGCCGTTGCTGAGAGCTTTGACGGATTTTTCTGTAAGCGTTTCGCTTGTGTAAAACGCTCTGTCCGTATCGCCCCAATACTCTTTGATCGCAGCTTCAAGCTCCGCGGGATACGGCTTGCTTATTTTCACGGTGCTGCCGTCTATGATCGGTTTGCCGCCCCATACGGCGTTATACAGTGTCAGCGCGCGCTCGTATTTATCGACTATACGCGACTCGGTATCGCCGGGCGTGTAAAACTCATAGCCGGACGCGCAAAGCAGAGAATACGTGCGGTAGGCGCGCGTTTGCACGCAATCCGCCGACAGACCTTCCGCCGCTTTTTTCGCTTCTTCAAGATAGCTTTCAAGCCATAAAAGATACGTATATCCTTCGGCCTCGGCTTTCGGAAAACCGAATTCGACGGGAGTTATACCGTAATAAAGCAGATCGCCCGCGTGGTCTTCGCTTAAGACTGCGTATATGAAATGCGCGGCGTTGTTCTGCAGTTCTTTTTCCGCCGACGTATCCGCCGTGATCTGCGCGGCTATGTCGAACACGGGGCTTACGTTATCGGGATCGAAAAGAAAACTCCGCGCCTGCTCCGAGTAATAATCGGCAAGCATTGCTCTGACTTTTGTTTCAAAATCCTCATCCGGCGTTTCGGTCGTTACGTCCGTCGCCGGATCGGTAACGGTTTCGGTATCCGTTGCGGGGATATCGGTATCGGGCGACGTGACCGCGGCCGTGCCGTGAGTCGTATCGGTAGAGGCGACGGGGTCTCTGTTATTCTCCGCAATGATCCACATGAAAACCGCGAAAGCGCAGATCAAAACGACCGAAGCCGCGGTAGCCGTGTATTTCAGTACGTTTTTGAATACGTCGCGTCTTTTTTCGGTTTTGAACATATTTTCAGATTCGGCGACGTATTTTTCGTCGGTTTTGCTTATAGCTTCAAAAAGCAGATCGCTTTTCATATCAACCCCTCCTTTTCCAGATGTTCGCGGAGCTTTTTCCGCGTTCTCGACAGTATCATCCTCACGTTGGCTTCGCTTGTGCCCGCCGCGGACGCGATAGCGGCGAACGAACGCGCCGAGTAGTAACGCGCCACGAATATCGCGCGGTGTTTTTTCGGCAGAGTTTCGTAAAACCGGTTGACCGACGCGGCAAGCTCATTCAAGAGCACCGGCGAATCGGCGCCGTCTGAGCCCGGCAGACATTCGCTCAGTTCTTCAAATACGAGCGGCATCTCGCCGCCCCCGCGTTTTTCCGCGGTCTGTTTACGCAGTCTCGCCACGGCTGTGTTGTGCGTTATGCGCGATAAGTAAGCGCCCAGATTGTCGGGCTTTTCGATCGGGACCCGCTCCCATGCGATGAACCAGGTGTCGTTGACACATTCTTCGGCGTCGCACGAATCTCCCAAAATGCGCATGGCGACGGAATAACAGTAGTCTTCATATTTTTTCTGT
>JAEEJH010000153.1 GCA_016281775.1 Clostridiales bacterium
GATCCTCTCCGTCGCCTTCGTATACGCGGCAGACCTCTTTAAGTTGTATATCGATATCGTCTGACACGCTTACCGCTTCAAAAATGTCCGAGCCGAAATCCGGCGGCGCGGCTTTTTCGCCTTCCGTGACCGCCGCGGTCTTTTCTTCGGGATCTGTTTCCGCGTTTGTCCCGCCTTCCGTGACAGCCGCGGTCTTTTCTTCCGTTCCGGCGGCGTCTGTTGCGTTATTTTCCGCGCCGGTACCTGCCGCCGCCCTGTTTCCGGGCTCCGTAACCGCGGTCTGACCTGCGATCAAACCTATACAGGACGATAAACACATAACAACGCATAAAAGCAGCGCTGCCGCAAAAAATGCTTTTTTCATTCGAATATACGCCTCCGTATCATTTATTCCCGTAATAATTACTTACCGTGTTCCTGCGTTCATGTAAACCGTAAGCGAAAAAAATGAGCCTTAACGGTTTCCGATTATTAGTATAATTCGTCATTATGTTCTTGAAACAAGAAAAATAATAACGATTTGTAAAAAATAACGGTTTCGAAACGCGGTATTTGTCCGTTGCTTTTGCAAATCGAAAAGTTAACGAAAATATTACATAAAAATATAGTATACGAAAACGCCTGCGCGGTATTATAATTAAGTATGGTCATAACACCCTAATAAACAATACACGGAGGTTCAAACATGGCAAGAAAAATGAAAACCATGGACGGCAACAACGCAGCCGCGCACGTATCGTATGCGTTTACGGAAGTTGCCGCGATTTATCCCATCACACCGTCGTCCGTCATGGCGGAAGTGACCGACACCTGGTCTGCGAACGGCTTGAAGAACATCTTCGGTCAGCAGGTCAGAGTCGTTGAAATGCAGTCCGAAGCGGGCGCTTCGGGCGCTGTTCACGGTTCGCTTCAGGCGGGCGCTCTCACTACGACTTATACGGCTTCCCAGGGTCTGCTCCTCATGATCCCGAATATGTATAAGATCGCCGGCGAGCTTCTCCCCTGCGTCATCCACGTATCGGCGAGAGCCGTCGCTTCACACGCGCTCTCGATATTCGGCGACCATTCCGACGTAATGGCGTGCCGTCAGACCGGCTTCGCTATGCTCTGCTCCGGCAGCGTGCAGGAAGTTATGGATCTCGGCGCCGTGGCTCATCTTTCCACGATCAAAGGCAGAGTCCCGTTCCTTCACTTCTTCGACGGCTTCAGAACGAGCCACGAGATACAGAAGATAGAGACGTGGGATTATGAAGATCTGAAAGAAATGGTCGATATGGACGCGGTCAAGGCGTTCCGCGACAGAGCTCTGAACCCCGAACATCCCGTTCTCCGCGGCACCGCTCAGAACCCGGATATATTCTTCCAGGCAAGAGAAGCTTCGAACCCCTATTACGAAGCGATACCCGAGATAGTCGAAGAATATATGGACAAGGTCAATAAGAAACTCGGCACCGATTACAAGATATTCAACTACTACGGCGCTCCCGACGCCGAAAAGGTCATCATCGCGATGGGTTCCGTCTGCGATACGATCGAAGAGACGATAGACTACCTGCTCGCCAAAGGCGAAAAGGTCGGCCTTGTCAAAGTACGTCTTTACAGACCGTTCTCGGCAAAACGTCTCGCGGCGGCTCTGCCGAAGACCGTCAAGAAGATAGCCGTTATGGACAGAACGAAAGAACCCGGCGCCATAGGCGAACCGCTCTATCTCGACGTCGTGAAAGCCCTCTCCGACGAAGGCGTCAAAGTCGACGTGGTCGGCGGCAGATACGGTCTCGGCAGCAAGGATACGACGCCTGCCGACATCGTCGCCGTTTACGCAAACCTCGCGGCTGAAAAACCGATCGACAGATTCACGCTTTCCATCAACGACGACGTTACGCATCTGTCCCTGCCGCGCGGCGAGAACCCCGACACGGTGCCCGCCGGCACGATCTCGTGCAAGTTCTGGGGCATCGGCTCCGACGGCACAGTCGGCGCTAACAAGAACTCCATAAAGATCATCGGCGACCATACCGATAAGAAAGTTCAGGCGTATTTCGCGTACGACTCCAAGAAATCCGGCGGCGTCACGATCTCGCACCTCCGTTTCGGCGACAAACCGATAAAGAGCCCGTATTACGTATCGATGGCTGACTTCGTAGCCTGCCACAACGTGTCGTATCTCGACAAATACGATATGACGAAGGATATCAAAGACGGCGGCACGTTCTTACTCAACACCGGCTGGACCGCGGAAGAGCTCGAAGAGAGACTCCCCGGCAAAGTCAAAGCCGATCTTGCGAAGAAACACGCGAAATTCTATACCGTCGACGGCGTCAGGATCGCGCGTGAGCTCGGTCTGCGCAACAAATTCAGCATGGTCCTCCAGGCCGCGTTCTTCAAACTCGCCAACATCATCCCGATAGAAGAAGCTGTCGGATATATGAAAGAAGCGGTCGTCAAATCCTTCGGCAAGAAGGGCGAAGATATAGTCCGCATGAACCAGTCGGCTATCGATATGGGTATCGAAAAGCTCGTTGAGATCCCCGTTCCCGCAGAATGGGCGAACGCCGATACGGCTCCTGCCGAAAAGCACGACCTTGAAGGCGCCTCCAAGCTCGCGAGATTCGAAAAGACCATACTCGAACCGGTCAACGCGCAGAAAGGCGACGATCTGCCCGTATCGACGTTCGTAGAGGACGCCGACGGTACGTTCCCGCAGGGTCTCGCGGCGTTTGAAAAACGCGGCATAGCGGTCGACGTTCCGACCTGGAATTCCGAAAACTGCATACAGTGCAACTTCTGCTCGCTCGTTTGCCCGCACGCCGTTATCAGACCGATAGCGATACCCGAAGGCAAGCCCGCTCCCGAAAACGCCGTCCCGATGATGGCGATGCCGGGTTATAAGTTTGCGATAGTCACCTCCACCCTCGACTGCACCGGCTGCGGCTCCTGCGTACAGGTCTGCCCGGGCAAGAAAGGCGCGAAGGCTCTCTCGATGACGCCCATCGACGAAGCAAGAGATCAGCAGAAAGATTTCGCACTCGCATACGAATACTGCGATAACGACGAAGTGGCGGCGAAATTCAAACCCGAAACCCCGAAGGGCAGCCAGTTCAAACAGCCGCTGCTCGAATTCTCGGGCGCTTGCCCCGGCTGCGGCGAAACTCCGTACGCCAAACTGATCACACAGCTGTTCGGCGACAGAATGATGATCGCCAACGCGACAGGCTGTTCGTCGATCTGGGGCGGCTCCGCACCGTCTACGCCTTACACGACAAACAAGCAGGGCAAGGGTCCGTCGTGGGCTAACTCCCTGTTCGAAGACAATGCCGAATACGGTCTCGGCATGGCGATCTCCGTAAGACAGAGAAGAGCCAAACTTGCCGAAACCGTCAAGAAATTCATCGCCTGCGACTGCTCGAGCGAAGAAGCGAAAGCCGCCGGCGCGGAATGGCTGGAAGTCATGGACGACGGCAAGCTCTCCGGTAAAGCCGGCAAGAAACTGCTTTCCGCGATAGAAGGCACGGAATCTCCCGCTGCTAAAGAGATCAAGGCGTCCGCCGATATGCTCGAAAAGAAATCCGTATGGATCTTCGGCGGCGACGGCTGGGCTTACGATATAGGCTTCGGCGGTCTCGACCACGCGATAGCCTCCGGCGAAGACATCAACATCTTCGTATTCGATACCGAGGTTTACTCGAACACGGGCGGTCAGGCTTCGAAAGCGACTCCGACGGGCTCGGTCGCTCAGTTCGCCGCTTCCGGCAAGAACACGAAGAAGAAAGACCTCGCTCAGATCGCGATGTCCTACGGCTACGTCTACACCGCTCAGGTCGCTCTCGGCGCCGACTACGCGCAGACCGTCAAAGCGATAGCCGAAGCCGAAGCGTATCACGGTCCTTCGCTGATCATCGGTTACGCTCCGTGCATCAACCACGGCATAAAGAAAGGTCTTGCGACCGCCATGGAAGAGACGAAGCTCGCCGTACAGTCCGGTTACTGGTTCAACTTCCGCTTCAATCCCGACGCGGAAAAACCGTTCACCCTCGACTCGAAGGAACCGACGCTCTCCTACCGCGATTTCATCATGACAGAGACGAGATACAACTCTCTTACCCGTTCCTTCCCCGAACGCGCCGAAGAACTCTTCGCCGCCGCCGAGAAGCAGGCTAAGGAGAAATACAGAAAGCTCTGCAACATGAGCAAACTCTACGAATAAGACTTAAGGCTAAACGGGAGCCGGCGCATCGCGCGCCGGCTCTTTGTTTTCATGTCGCTGACTCGGTGAAATCGCCTTCGGCGATGAAATCCGGTTCTTGCGAACCGGGTGAAACAGGATTTTTTCACGGGGGATTCCCCCACCACCCCCTTAATCCCCCGTACCCCCTCCCCCCGCAATCCTTTCAGGGGGCGGCGATCCGTTTAGGAATACGTACGAAACGTAAGGGTCGGACCATTCGGTTTTGCCGAATGGTCGCGCGCGGTAAAGGGGGGCGCCGC
>JAEEJH010000154.1 GCA_016281775.1 Clostridiales bacterium
CGTACCCTGACGGATTCGAACCGGCGACCTACTGCTTAGAAGGCAGTTGCTCTATCCTGCTGAGCTAAGGGTACATTATGGAGCGGGTGATGGGAATCGAACCCACATAGCCAGCTTGGAAGGCTGGTATTCTACCACTGAACTACACCCGCACGCTCATTTTTATTCGGACATCTCGTATAATACCACAAAAAAAACGGTTTGTCAAGCAGTTTGATACTTTTTTCTTTATAAATTTGAAAATTCATAAAATCGACTTGCCATTTTTCAATTCGTATGATATAATATGACCGAACTAATACGTAACGGAGTTATTATGGATTTTATTCAGATTCTCGGCATCGCCGCAGGGGCCATAGCCTTGATAATGCTTCTTTTGTGGGGCATAAGCGCTCTTTACCGCAAACAGCGCGAACGCGCCGTGTCGGAGGAGTCCATTTCGAGTAAAAAGGTCCTTGAGAAATGTCTTGAAGACATAACGTATAAACGCAACGTTATATCAAACCTCTATTTTCCGGTAAAAGCCGAAAGTTCGCTGACGTCGGTCAGATACAGGCGCGTGGATCAGATAGTCGTTGGCGCCGGCGGCGTACTGTTGCTCACCGTATGCAAAGAGTCCGGCAAGATCGATAACCGCGATCCCGAGATCTGGATCAGTATAAAAGACGACGAAAGATTCGAATTCCAGTCGCCCCTCGTCTCGCTTCACGCGGCGTCGGGCGCGATATCCGGCATACTCAGAAAAAACGGTTTCAAAGAACCCTGCGTATAT
This sequence comes from Clostridiales bacterium, assembly GCA_016281775.1. Taxonomy (GTDB): domain Bacteria; phylum Bacillota; class Clostridia; order Oscillospirales; family CAG-272; genus UBA1248. The sequence goes on from JAEEJH010000154.1 coordinate 773, forward strand.
GAAGCGGTCGTTTTCACCGATACGCAGTCCGATCCGGTCGACTATACAGACGGAGTCGTCTTTATGAGCGAACTCGAGCGGCTTATAAAAGACCTGAACGATACGAAAAAATATGACCCGCTCGACCAGTTTTTCATGATAAGAGCCATAAGGAGCGCGGGATTTACGAAAAAACAGCTCGATAAGAAGAAAGCGGAGAATGAAAAATGAACAAATATGACGTAATAATAATCGGCGGCGGCATCGGCGGTCTTATGACCGCTTATTCGCTGATCACGTCGGATCCTTCAATGAAGGTATGTATAATAGAACGCGGAAATCCGATACAGAGACGCATCTGCCCGATGCTCGCAAAGACCTCAGACGTGTGCCTGCGGTGCAAGAACTGCGCGATAATGGAGGGCATGGCGGGCGCAGGCGCGTTTTCCGACGGCAAATACGTCATCTCGACCGAATACGGCGGCTGGCTCAACGAATTCATGCCCGATCAGACGGTTATAGACTATATAGAAAAAGCCGACAGGATACTCGTATCGTTCGGCGCGACGACCGAACGCTTTATGCCGAGCGACGAACTGAAACAGCTCTGTCTGCGTTACGATCTGCATATGGCGCAGGCGCAGGTAAAACATCTCGGTACTGATTCGAACTACGATACGATGAAGAAACTCATCGAGAACCTCTCCGAGCACGTCGAGATCCTCACCAATTCGCCCGTTACGGACATAGATAAGAAAAATCATATCGTCACTTATATGTCGAAAGGCGACGAGCAGAAGGCGAAAGGCGATAAAATAATCGTAGCCGTGGGCAGAGCGGGCTCGGGATTTTTCTCCGAATGGTGCGTCAAAAACGGTATTCCGCTGCAGAACAATCAGGTCGATATCGGAGTCAGAGTGGAGCTTCCGGCGATGATCTGGGCTGATTTCGCGAAAAAGATATACGAGCCGAAAATATGGTACAGATCGAAGAGTTACGGCGATAAGACGAGAATGTTCTGCTTCAACGACAGGGGCAGCGTCGTTATGGAAAATACCGACGGAGTGCTTACCGTCAACGGCCACTCATACCGCGACGAAGCGAAGAAGACGAAAAACACGAATTTTGCCCTGCTCTCTACGCAGAAATTCACTCAGCCGTTCAACAAACCGATAGAATACGCTCGTCACGTCGCGAGCCTCTCGAACCTCATATCGGGCGGCTCGGTGCTTGTTCAGCGCCTCGGCGACCTGCGCCTCGGCAGAAGGACCGACGACAGCCGTCTCGCCGCGTCGACGACCAAACCTACGCTCAAAGCGGTGCCGGGCGACCTCTCGCTCTGCATGCCGAAGCGCCAGCTCGATAATATAATCGAAACACTCGACGCTCTCGACAAGATCGCTCCCGGTACCGGCAATTACGACACGCTTTTATACGGTATCGAATGCAAATACTATTCGGCGCGTCCGCTCTGCAGCGATTTCGAGCTGTACGGTACCGAAGGCATTTACGCTATAGGCGACGGAGCGGGTTTCACGAGATCGCTTTCTCAGGCGGCGGCGAACGGTCTTTACGTTGCCGACAAAATACTTGCGGAAAAAAATCGTTAATTTTTAAGTGTTTGTAAACAAATTTCAAAACATTGGCTTTTTTCTTGACAAATCCGCGTCTTTGGGTTAAAATGTGAACGACAACCGAATAGTGAGGGAGTAATTTGGCGCGCAAGCGCTTCGGTAGGGTCAACAGCCGGCGTAAAATCGTCTGGTCCTATCGGTACGAATAAAGTATAAATGAGACTCATACATTTTTATAAATGTATGGGTCTCCTGTTTTTTAAGTATGAAAGGGTATTGAAAATGAAATTTTATCTGAATCCGGTCGAGGCGGCGTATAAGGAACTTCAGACTTCCGAGACCGGACTGACCTCCGACGAGGCGGCGCAGCGTTTGCAGAGAGACGGCAAAAACAAACTTGCCGAAGCGAAAAAAGAATCGCTTGTCCATATGTTTTTCCGCCAGCTCGCAGATCCGATGATCATAATACTGATCGTTGCGGCGGTCATCTCGGCGGTCATAGCCGTAACGCAGAACGAACCGTTCACCGACGTTATCATCATCGGCGTTGTGGTGCTTCTGAACGCGATTCTCGGCGTTTATCAGGAAAACAAAGCCGAAAAGGCGATCGAGGCGCTTCAGCAAATGACGGCGTCAACGTCAAAAGTTCTTCGTGACGGGGTGCTCCGCATAGTCAAAAGCGAAGATATCGCCGTCGGTGATATCATAATCCTCGAAGCCGGCGATTCCGTACCGGCCGACGCAAGGATCATCGAATGCGCCTCGCTCAAATCCGAAGAATCGGCTCTTACCGGCGAATCGGTGCCGGTCACCAAGACCGTCAGAGCGATCGAAGGCGACAAAGACGGCAACGTTCCGCTCGGCGACCGCAGGAATATGGTCTATATGGGCTCCACGGTCGTTTACGGCAGAGGCAAAGCCGTTGTTACCGCGACCGGTATGAATACCGAAATGGGTAAGATCGCAGGCGCTCTTGCTCAGGCGGAGGACGGAAAAACGCCGCTTCAGATACGTCTTTCCGAGCTTTCAAAGATACTCACATATCTCGTTATCGGTATCAGCGTGGTCATTTTCGGCGTCGGCATAGTCAGACAGCTCACAACCACGGGGACGTTTGTGTTTGCGGACGCGATAAATATATTCATGGTCGCCGTGTCTCTTGCAGTCGCCGCCATCCCTGAAGGCCTTGCAACGGTCGTTACGATAGTGCTCTCGATCGGCGTTACGAAAATGTCGAAGAGAAACGCCGTTATAAGAAGACTGACCGCCGTCGAAACTCTCGGCTGTACTCAGATCATCTGCTCCGACAAGACCGGCACGCTCACCCAGAACAAAATGACCGTCGTCCGCGAATATACAGACGACAGTATGCTCATGGCTGAGGCCATGGCGCTCTGTTCCGACTCCGTTCTCGGCGAGAGCGGCGAGGCTGAAGGCGAACCGACCGAAAACGCGCTCGTCAACTACGCGAAAAAACTCGGCGTCATAAAGCACGAATACGAAAAGAGAGAACCGAGAGTCGCCGAAGCGCCGTTCGATTCGGTGCGCAAAATGATGTCTACGATCCATAACAAAAACGGTTCGTATATCCAGTACACCAAAGGCGCTTCCGACGAGCTTATAAAGAAATGCACGAGGATCCTGAAGAACGGTACAGTACGCCCGATCACGGATAATGACAAAGACGAGATACTGAGCGAAAACAAAAGCATGGCTGACAGCGCGCTTCGCGTCCTCGCCTGCGCGTATAAGGATCATGACGGTCTGCCCGCCGACACCTCGCCCGAAAAGATCGAAAACGATCTGATCTTTATCGGCCTTTACGGTATGATCGACCCCGTCAGACCTGAGGTAAAGGCTTCCATAGAAGAGTGCAGAGAAGCGGGAATTCGGCCGATAATGATAACCGGCGACCATATCAGAACGGCGGTCGCCATAGCGAAAGAGCTTACCATCATTAAAGACGAAAGCGAAGCCATAACCGGCGCACAGCTTGATAAGATACCGGACGAAGAATTCAGCGAAGAGGTAACGAAATATTCGGTCTACGCAAGAGTTCAGCCGGAGCATAAAGTCAGAATAGTCAACGCATGGAGAGCGCGCGGCATGATAACCGCCATGACCGGCGACGGCGTCAACGACGCTCCGTCTATCAAATCGGCGGATATAGGCGTAGGCATGGGCATCACCGGTACCGACGTCACCAAAAACGTCGCCGATATGGTGCTTGCCGACGACAACTTCGCAACGATCGTATCTGCGGTTGAAGAGGGACGCCGTATCTACGACAACATCAAAAAAGCGATACAGTTCTTACTTTCTTCGAACCTCAGCGAGGTCGTCTCGGTATTTACGGCGACCATGCTCGGCTTCACGCTGTTAAAGCCTGTCCATCTGCTCTGGATCAACCTCATAACCGACTGCTTCCCGGCGCTCGCGCTCGGTATGGAACAGCCCGAGGCGGATATAATGAAGCGCTCGCCGCGCGATCCGAAAGCCGGAATATTCTCCGGCGGAGTCGGCTTCGACTGCATCTATCAGGGATTGATGGTCACGATCCTTACTCTTATCGCTTACTTTGTCGGTCATATGATGGAAAACAACTGGGTGTTCGAGATAGTTACGTCGAAAGACGGTATGACGATGGCGTTTCTCACGATGTCCATGGCGGAGATATTCCATTCGTTCAATATGAGAACGGTCAGAAAGTCGATATTCAAACTGAAAGGATATAATAAATACCTCATCGGCGCGATGATACTTTCTCTGATACTCACTACCGCGGTCATATATATCCCCGGCGTGAATACCGCGTTTGAATTCTCAAGCATCAGCATAGTCGAATACGCGGTCGCTCTCGGCCTTGCTCTGCTCGTTATCCCGATAGTTGAGATTGTGAAAATCATTCAGAGAACGGTCTACAAAAAGAAACACAAATAATAAAAGCAAAACCGAATAATATCAGCCACGGCCGGCGATACTCCGAAAAAAAGGAGTGTGCGGCAATGGCTGATATTTTGATCTTAGGCGGAGGCGTATCCGGGCTTTCCGCCGGTATTTACGGACTTCTGTCCGGTCACAGCGTGACCGTGTGCGAGAAAAACACGTTTCCGGGCGGCAATCTCACGGGCTGGTATCGCGGCGAATACTATATAGACAACTGCATACACTGGCTCACGGGTACGAACCCGAAAACAAAGACGTACGGTATGTGGAAAACTCTCGGCATCCTCGGCAGCGTCGGCATCCACCGGCCGAAATCGCTTTATACCTGCGAATGCTGCGGTATAACGCTCTCGTTACACAGAGATCTCGGCAGACTCAAAAAAGAGATGCTCGCGCTCTCGCCCGCCGATGAAAAGGAGATTAACGGGCTGATAAAAGCGATTGACGCGGTACGCCGTATCGAAGCCGGAACGGCGAGCCGCCGCGGCGCGCTGTCTTTATATAAATATTATTCCTTAACTACCGGCGAGCTTGCCGACAGGTTCAAACATCCCTTGATCAAAAAATTCCTCTCGTCTTTTCTTACCGAAGATTTCGGCGCCGCCGCGCTCGTATGGGTAATGGCGGAATTCTGCTCAGGCAACGCCGACTGTCCGCTCGGCGGCTCGCTCGAAGCGGCTAAGAGAATGGCGAGACGTTTCAAAGAACTCGGCGGCAGACTTCTTCTGAACAAAGAAGCGGTGAAGATAAACGTTTCGAACGGCGCGGTATCTTCCGTCACGTTCAAAGACAACGACAGAATTTCGGCAGATTATTACGTCTCCGCGCTCGATCCGTATTATCTTTTCGGCTCTCTTATTACCCTCCCGCTTCCCGGCGATTTTGAAAAACTGAGCAAAGACGGCAGATACAGCCGGTTTTCAAGCTGTCACGCCGCGTTTTCGACCGACGCCGAAACCGTTCCGTTTTCATACGAAGCCGTTATCGACGTACCGGCGGTATATCAAAGCGCGCTCGGATCAAAATATCTGTCTCTGCGCGAGTTCTCGTTCGAGCCCTCCTTCGCTCCGGACGGCAGAACGGTGATACAGTCGGCAGCTTTCTTCGGCGAGACTCGGAGCAGGGAATTCACTGCGCTGAAAGACGACGAAGATGAATACAGAAGAAGAAAAGAGAGCGTAGCTCACTGTATGATAAGGAGTATCGAATACGCATATCCTAAACTCAAAAACAAACTCGATCTGCTCGACGTCTGGACTCCGGCAACGTATAACTCGTATTTCAACGCCACCTGCGGCTCATATATGAGTTACGCTTTCTCGTCAAAAACCGTGCCGGCGGCTTTGAACAACAGGGTAAAGGGAGCGGACAATCTGTTTCTCGCGACTCAATGGCTGAAAGTTCCGGGAGGACTGCCGAACGCAGCCGAAGCCGGCAAAAACGCGATCGACGCAATAAATTCGGCGTCTGGTTCCGTCAGAAGAAGAGTAGCCGCCGCCAAACGCGCCGAAGCCGCCGCGGCAAAGGAATTCCGGTAAGAATTACAGCTTGCCGCCGCACGTGTGATTGCCGGACGTTTTTAACGGAGGATACTCGCCCTCGGGCGGCTGATACCGCGGTGAAATCGCCTTTGGCGGTGAAATCCGGTCCTTGCGAACCGAGTGAAATATGAATATTCTTTTTGCGGGGGAACCCCCACCCACCCCCTTAATCCCCCGTACCCCCTCCCCCCGCAATCCTTTCAGGGGGGCGGCGATCCGTTCAGGAATACGTACGGAACGTAAGGGGAGGACCATTCGGCTTTGGCGAATGGTCGCGCGCGGTAAAGGGGGGCGCCGCGCGCGAGATCACCGGAAGAAAGCGGCTTGAGGTGTCGTTTGAATGACGCGATTCGTTTTGTCCTCTTTCTTTATACAACTTTCCACACAAACCCGGCGTAAGCCGGATTTCATCGCGGAGCGATTTCACCCGACAAAGTCGGATTTCACACGGCGAAGCCGTATAGCACCGCGGCCTTGTCGCTCGCGGGGGCGTTGAGACGCGATACACAGCGATTAACGATCATCAATTATCATTAAGTATCGTTAAAGGCGCAAAAGAAACACCCGGGAGCGTATAAAGAAGCTGAAAAAGATTAAGAAAAGGGCTTGACAAGAGGAAGAGAAAGTGATATATTAGACAGGCGCTCCGGAAGAGGGGTGCGGATATATCACACGGGGGATGAAAAAAACTTTGAAAAAAGTCAAAAAACTTTTGGAAAAGTACTTGACAAACGGATAAAAGTGTGATATAGTAGACAAGTCGCCGCGCGTAATGGCGGAGACGAAAGTGGTCTTTGAAAATTGAACAACAGAGTAGAGAAAAGTGTGAGTGACAATAGTCACGAACAAAGAAATCTCGACAATTCCTAAAGAAGCAGTCGCGATCACGGCGACTGCGAGTTAAATGAGGGGTTCCCCACCGCGAACTTGAGAGCGGAGGGGTTCCCGAATACTCTTTAGAAGTAAAAGAGCAGAACAAAAGCTTTAAGCGAAAAAGATATTACCGCTCGAAAGGGCGTTAATATACAAAACTTAGAGAGTTTGATCCTGGCTCAGGATGAACGCTGGCGGCGTGCTTAACACATTCAAGTCGAACGATGAAGCCCTTCGGGGCTGATTAGTGGCGGACGGGTGAGTAACGCGTGAGCA
>JAEEJH010000011.1 GCA_016281775.1 Clostridiales bacterium
AGCCGCCGTTGAGCTTCTTAAAAACGCGGAAAGGATAGGCGCGACGGGATGCGGTCATTCCGGCATTTTGTGCCGGCACTTCGCGCATCTTATGTGCTGCATAGAGCGGCCTGCGAAATTCATATCTCCGGCGGAGGCGGTTCACGGCGGCACCGGATTTTTACAGAAGGGCGACGTATGTCTTTTCGCTTCGCGCGGCGGAAAAACGGCGGAGCTTTTGCCGATACTCGACATCTGCCGCAAAAAAGGCGTAAAGGTGATAACCGTCACCGAAAACGAAGATTCACCGCTCGCAAGGGGAGCGGACGTCGTGCTTCATCAGCACGTCAACCGCGAGACCGACAGATACAACTGTCAGGGTACGACATCGTCTACCGCGCTCGCGGTCATATTCCACGTTCTTCAGACCATGCTCATCGAAGAAACGGGATTTAAAAACGAACAGTTTGCCTTGATACACCCGGCGGGAGCCGTGGGTGAAAGGCTTAATAAAACCGATACGGAGGAATAAAAAATGGAATTCAAAGTTTATCAAAAAGAGCTCGAGCTTCAGTCGCGCGGCTGGGTGCCGACGTTCCATGACGTCAGCAAAGAAGTCATCGAGATAGTCAAAGCGTCCGGCGTCGTAAACGGCACCGTCACGATCGCCTCGCATCATACGACCTGCTCGGTCATGATACAGGAATGCAGTCACGATATCGACAGCTTCGATCTCGAATACTTACAGCACGATCTGCTCGATATAATGAGAAAGATGATACCCGATTTCGCCGAAGAACATCAGTACCGCCATCCCGGTCCGATACATCTTAAATTCGGACGTCACGTCGACGAACCGGGCGATTTCACGAGCATGAACACCGACGGACATCTGCGCTCCGTTTTCTTCGGCAGGAGCGAAGTGATGACGATCAAAGACGGCGTGCTCGACGGCGGCGAATTCGCTCATATCTATTTCGTCGACTGGGATCACGTCCGCGCCCGTCACAGACAGCTCAACATAACCGTAATGGGAACGACCGAAGACGTAGGCGACAGAAAGTGGAACAACGGCGAAACGATAAACACTCTCCGTAAGTATACAGACGAAGAAAAAGCCGACGACGTGCATTACACTCTACAGCAGAAAAGGTAAAAAGAACGGCTCACGCCGGGGAAGGTCTGTTCGCGTCGGACCGTCCCCGGTTTTTATTTGAAGGAAGTCGTAACCTATATATAGAAAATTGATCGCAAATATAACGATAATTATACCATAATACAAAAAATTTACAAAAAATATTACAAAAAAATTCGTTTTCATCTTTTATTTTTTGTGTAAATGTGCTAAAATACGATCGGATTATGAGACGGGATCTCAAAAAATAAGAAAGGAAATGATAAAAATGGCAAGAGAACTCAAGTATGAATTAGTCAAAAAGATCAAAAAACTGAGCAAGACCGAGGGATCGAGCAAGGAACTCAACATCATCAAATGGGGCGATGCGGAACCGGTATACGATATCCGTAAATGGAGAGGCGAATCGCCCACCAAAGGCATTTCTCTGACCAAAGCGGAAGCGGAAGAACTGCTCAAAGCACTTCAGAAAGAACTCGGCTGATAACCGCGATAAAATGAAAGCAGGCGTTATGCCTGCTTTTTGCTTTTTTCGGTGTAAATAATTTTCCCGTATTTACAAATAATATTGAAATCAAATCGTTTTTGGTTTTGAAAAGAATAAAATTAAAATTTTATTTGTCGAAAACTGTTGACACGGGTCGAAATGGATATTATAATAATATAGATAAATGCGGATATACCGCAGTCGAGGAGAGTATAATGAAGTTTTACAAGATCACAGCGGCTCTGCTTGCCGCTTTGACTGTTTTAAGTCTGTTATCGTCGTGTACCGAACCGGCATCAGCCGAGACCGGTACCGGCACGTACGAGCAGACGCGCGCGGAAATAACGGAGATAGCGAGCGAGGTCGATACCATACCGCCGATGGAAGATGAGACCACCGGCGAACCGGCGACCGAACCTCCGCTCGACGAGCCGGAAAAAATAACGATAAACGAGGTAATGGCGGATAACGACGGTTTCGTGCTGAACTGTACCGACGATTGGGTGGAGCTTTATAACGACGAAGAAGAAGACGTTAAGCTCGATTCGTATTATCTTTACAGGGACGCCGAGAGCGATAAAAAGCTTCCGCTCGACGGTCACACCGTTCCCGGCAAGGGTTATCTCGTGGTCATACTTGACGACGGGGCGCCGTTCAGACTGCCGAAAGAGGGCGCTAAGCTGTTTTTGTGCAAAAACGGCGTAGTCACCGATTATCTCAAATACGACTCAGACATCGGCGACGGCACGTACTCAGCCGACGGGCTTTGCGATCATCCCACGCCGGGTCACCCGAATACTCAATCGGGATATGAAGAATATCTTGCGTCCGTAACGCTGCCGGCGCTTTATATTTCCGAGGTCATGTCCTCGAATAAAAAATACTCGCCCGTCGACGGCAGCTATTACGATCTCGCGGAGCTTTATAACGGCGGCAGCGAGCCGATACAGCTTCATAACTATTATCTCTCCGATAAAAAGAGCGAGCTCAAGCGTTACAATCTGCCCGAATACGAGCTGCAGCCCGGCAAATACTGCGTGATATACTGTTCGGGTCTTGACAAACCGTGGCACGCCCCGTTCAAGATCAGCTCGTCCGGCGAAAAACTGTACCTCAGCAGCGAATCCGGTATCGTCGATTTCGTAAACGTCCCTGCGGATCTGAAACAGAACGAAAGCTACGGCAGAAACGGCAACAAATTCGTGTATATGACCGATCCCACGCCCGGTTCGGCTAACAAAGAGGGCTATACGGCGGCGCTCAAAACGCCCGAAGCCAATTTCCCGTCCGGCGCGTACGATCAGCCGATCTCGGTGACGCTCTCCGGTGAGGGCAAGATATATTATACTCTCGACGGGACCGAGCCGAATACGAAATCAAAGGTGTATAACGCTCCGATAAAGGTAGACAGCATCGCATCCATCCGCGCGGTCTGCGTCAACGGCGACAGAACGAGCGCGCTCACTTCGTTTTTCTATCTGATAGATATAAACCATAGCTGCCCGGTGCTGAACGTCGCCATCAAAGAAGAGTATCTGCACGGCGACAGAGGCATAATGAACAATATCAATAAGGATTACGAATACGGCGGCTACGTAACGATGATGGAAAACGGCGTAGAGCTCTGGTCGGCTCCGTGCGGTCTGTGTCTGCACGGCAACGACAGCAAAAAAGAAGAGAAGCAGAACTTTCAGCTTCGCTTCCGCTCTAAATACGGTCTGTCGAAACTCGATTACCCGCTTTTTGAAGACAGGGAATACACGACGTTCAATTCGCTTCTGCTCAAAAGCGGCAGCGAGGATTTCAAGTCGACCGGCTTCCGCGACGAGCTTTGTACGACTCTGCTCGACGGCAAAACGAATCTCGGCATACTCGCCTGCCGTCCCGTCATTCTGTATCTGAACGACGAATACAGAGGCATCTACTGGCTGCGCGAGAGATACGACACGCTTTACTGCGCGCATCAGCTCGGAGTGGATAAAGATTCGATAAACCTGCTCCATACCTACGGCGCGGTACAGTCCGGCACGGGCGGCAATTACAGCGCGCTTTTGAAATACGTGAATAATCACGATATGAAGAACGCCGACGCTTATAAGTACGTTATGGACAGAATAGACGCGGTCAGCCTTATGGACTGGTATATCTGCCGTTCCTACGTCTGCGATCTCGATCTCGCGAACGTACGGTTCTATCAGTCTACAGAGGACGACGGCAAATGGCACTGGTGCTACTTCGATCTCGACTGGGCGTTTTATCATCAGCACGACCAGGGACTTCAGAAAGTAATGCCGAACAACGGCCACCATACGCTGATACGGTCGCTTTTGAAGAATCCCGAATTTCAGGATATGTTTTTGAAGCGCTATGCGGAACTTATGCATACCGTTCTGAACGAAAAAGCGGTAAACGAAAAAATAGATCAGTTCGTTTCGTGGATGGAGCCGGAGATCGTACAGGACCGCGCGAAATACGGACTTTCCGTCGACAAGTGGAAAAACAACGTTCAAAAGATGCGCGATTACGTCAAAGACTCGGTAAGACACAAAAACGTGCTCGCGAGCATCAAATCATACTTCGGCCTCAGCGCCGACGAGATGAATAAATATTTCTCGGATCTTATGTAACTTAAAAAGGCGATCGGTCATCCGATCGCCTTTTTATATCCCGGTTTTATTTTTTTGTTTTCTTTTTGAAGATCAGCGCGACGCATACCGCAATGACCGCCGCCGCGGATATAACGGCGATCATCCACCACGGGAAAGATGATCTTTCGTTTTGATTTCCGGGCGTTTGGATCTCCGCGCCCGGTCCTTCCGTTTCGTCCGTTACGTTCGCCCTCACCGTGACCTTGAACGGCTCTTCGATCTCGTCTGCGTAGACCTCTATCACGTGCTCGTAATATCCCGCCGCAAGGCCCGGCAGAAGCGCGATCTCCCAGTTATTGCCCGACGTCGTGCCGGCTTTCATCTCGGCAAGTTCAAGATAAGTGCATGACAGTCTGAAAAATCCCGGCTCGTTCAGTTTCAGATGCACGTTATGCAGATTTCCGCTGCCTGCCGCCGATACGGTGAGCGGCAGAGAATACGTACCGGTAAAACCGGCTTCGAGCGAACCGAAATCGACGTCCTGCGCGCTTATCGCAAATTCCGCGTCTCCGCTGCCGGTTATCACGAATCTGCACACGGAGCCCTCGTTGCCCGCGTTTTCCAGATTGGGCGCGTGGATATAAACGAAGCAGTAATAATCTCCCGATCCGAGATTCTGTTTCGGTCTTACGCTCCACGTTGCCGAATCGACCTCGCCCGGCTTGATATCGTGCGGTTCTTTGTTCTGTATGACTTCAATGAAATCACGTTCGTCCCATCCGATCTCGATCGAAGGCGAGCGCAGCGTATATTTGCCCGTATTGCGTATCACGAGCGGCACGGGGGATATATCGGTACCGTAGGCAAACGTTCCGAAATCTATCTCGTCGACCGTTATCTCGGTTATATCGTCGGGCGTTTTCCAGGTGACCTTGAGGATATCGCTGTGATATTCCTCGCCGTTATCACCGTATGCGGTAAGACGGAATTCTTCAGATGCATCGATCCGTCCGATGATCGAAAACGGTGACGTGACGAAATCGCAGTTTCCCCAGTCGTAACGTTCGTTTTCGCGAGACTGCAGCATACAACTGCATTCAACGTTCGTCTCAAACGTGACGGTAAAATCGGTGCCGTTTTCCGTTACGCCTCCCGTCGGCTGTTTTGTGAAAACGACTCCGTCGGCGGCGTAAGCGCCGATACAGAGAATAAGCGCGAATACTGACGCCAAAACGGCTGATGCAAATTTAATACGGTTTTTCATATCGCTGTTTATCCTTTGAATTATTCTGTTACCATTATAATAAAAACGAACGGTAAAATCAAGACTTTTTTATGTTTTTGAAAATAAATTCTTTACATCCGCTTTTCTTTATGGTATAATAATTATAATAAAACGGTACGGAGGTCAGTCGTTATGACGCTTTTTTCATCACTTTTCAAAAGAAGACCCGATCTGAAGCCTGAAGGGCCCGACGGAGAGGGCGATAAAGCGAAAGACAACGTAAGCGGCGTCGCTTATTTCAGTTATTCGTACAGAGGCTCGATAGGCGGCAACTCTTACACGCGCACGGCGGCGGTCGAAGACGGTAAAGTCGTTTTGACGCTTGATAAGATGGAAAAGCGCGATTACGGCAAAATGGAAGGCGAAGCCTCGCCCGGGTTCGCCGCCGCGCTCGATGAACTCTGCAAAAAGCACAGACTCGTTCGCTGGAACGGATTTGATAAATTCAACCGTCATGTCCTCGACGGCAGCGGCTTCGGGCTGCATATCAAATTCAATGACGGCAAAGAAGTCGAAGCCGACGGTTCGAACGCTTTCCCTAACGGCTACCGCGATTTCGCCGAGGATATGCACGCGCTTTTCAAGCCCGAAGAAGATAAACTGCTCGAGAAGAAAAGACTGGAGCTTGCCGCCGAAGGCGTATCGGGCAAACTGAATTTTGTGATGATAAACATAGCGGGAAATCACGGATACGGCGACGACAGATATTTCGCTCTGCTTTCCGTCGGCGGCGTCCGTTCGACAAACTGCGAACTAAGGATCAAATCTTACTCGGGGAAATACCTGCCCGAAGGCGAGTATAACGTATACAAAAACGTGCCGGATGAGATGATCGGCATGGAGGAATTAGCCGCGATCGCAGAAAAGTATAAGATAATCGACTGGTACGATTATTATGCGCATGAAGACGGCGGAGAGTATTTTCAGATATCGTTTTCATACGAAAAGGGCCATATAAACGCAAGCGGTACGAAACACCCCGAAAATTACGACGGTTTCCGTCACGACGTGCTCACGGTTATCGCGGATATAACGAAAAGAGTAAACGATTTTCCCGACTGAAAACGTAACCTTTTCGCAAAAACGTTGCTTTTACAGTTGAAGGACATTCAAACGATCTGAAAAAATCAAACGGTAACCTGACTTACGCAAGAACGCTCGTTCCCGCGGTCGAGGTTTCCGGCTATGAAGAATATTTCGAATCGCAGAAAGCGTATCACAGTTAAGGAGACAAGATTATGAAAAAGAGAATATCATTGATCTTATGCGCCGCTATATTGCTTTTATCCGTTTCCTGCGCGGTAAAGGTAGACAGTGATTTTTCGCCTGTCGCCGGCACGTCATACATTGCATATGTTTACGTTCAGTACGTTTGCGACGATGGGTTTGCCGGCAGCGGTGATTTCAGCGACGGCGTATTCGTCAAATGCAAAAACGCAAAAGATTTTAAAATTCTCGATACCGTGCGCGTGGTTTTCGACGGCGCGGATTTTAAAGTCGAATCCAACAGTTTTGAAAGCGAATGGGGCGGTTTTAAAACCGAGCAGACTATAGAAAAAGTCAAAAGCGCCCGTAAATCCGATTACGGCAAAAACGAGCCGGTTTACGATAAACCGATAATATATCTTTACCCCGAAACGGATACGGTCTGCTCCGTCAGACTTGAATTGAACGGCGAATTCACCTGTACTTATCCCGATTACGGCAAAGACGGCTGGCTGGATTTCACGGCGAGACCCGACGGCACGCTCGTATTCGAAGACGGGCGCGAATACTACGCGCTTTACTGGGAAGGTAAGGTAAACGCCGTATTCGATACGTCCCGCGGCTTCTGCGTCAAAGGCTCCGACACGGCGGCGTTTTTATCGGATATACTGCCGAGGCTCGGGCTCAGCGCCAAAGAAGCGAACGAATTCATAATCTACTGGCTGCCGAGAATGCAGGTCAATCCCTATAACCTCATAGCGTTTCAGTCGTCCGCTTATACCGAAAGCGCAAAACTGACGGTTGAACCCGCGCCCGACGCGCTTATCCGCGTGTTTATGGCGTATAAACCTCTTAACGCTTACGTTGATATCGAACCGCAAACGTTTGATACGCCGCAAAGAAC
>JAEEJH010000012.1 GCA_016281775.1 Clostridiales bacterium
GCAGCTAAATTATACGCCTGTCGGCGTATAGCTAAATTGAAGCCCACGGCTTCAGCTAAATTAAATTCGCCTATAAGCTCGGCGAAGCCGAATTTAGCTTGCGAAGCAAATTTAGCCGGGCAGCGCCCGATTTAGCTCGCCGAATACGGCGAATTCAGCTGCGGTGTACTTCTTTACGAAGTACACCGCTGCGGCAACTTTCTTTTATCATTTCACTCTTTTATCGCCGTAGAGCGCGAACGGATCGGCGTCGGCGGCGACGCTCGGTTTGACCGCGAATCTGAAGCAGAATTCACGCTCGTTGAATCTGTGCTTTTCGGCAAGCGCCGGGCCGCACGAATTCGAGCCTATGCCGCTTTGTTTGTAATTGACCTTGACGTACGCAAAGCCGTCGGGTTCAAGTTCGTATTCGTGGCGCGTTCTCGTCAGCTTCTCTTCTCCGTAAGGCGATACGCCGAAATGCAGGTCGCCTGCAAACGTAAGGCCGTCGCCGGCGACGGAATATACCTGCGCCCATTTCGTATTGTAATGCGAGCCGTTTTCCTGCGGGCGGACGTACGGTTCATGCTGTTCCGCTACCGAACTCCCGTACAGGCCCATTTTCGCGGCGAGACGCTTATCAGCGTACGATTCCATCGGGCCGTAACCGAAATACTTCACCCTCTCGGTGCCTTCAGGCAGAACGAATTCACAGCCGAACGACGGCAGAAAAGGCAAACCCTCTCTCACTTTGACGTCATAGCCGGCAACGAGAACGCCGTCGCCGTAAACCGTATAACTGACCTTATAAGTAAGCACCGGCGGGTCGTTGTATGCGGCGAGCACCGCGTCGTACGTGACCGTGACTTTGTCAACGTCCTCCGTGATCTGCGGCTCGCCGTGAACGTACGACGAGGCTGTATCGTAGTGATGTCTGTACCATTCGTTTTTGATATTTCTGTCATTGTCGGTCGGCGCGCGCCATACGCTCACTCTCGACGGCCGCTCAAGCTCGGCTTTGCCGCCGCAGATGATCTGCGCGATATTGCCGGTCAGATTGTCAAAAACGTACATCGTGTCGCCGGCTTCGACGGCGACCGTACGTTCGGCGTAAAGGCAATGCACTTTATAATCGGCTCTGTATTCGGTTTCTCTCTGCTCTTCGCAAAGCGTTATCTGCGTATGACCTAGTTCATAGTCCGACGGAGCCCATTCTTTCGCTTCTCTGCTCCTTACGCTGAAATCGATATAGGAGAATCCGCTTGTCTGCGGCAGTTTGACCTCGATCGTTTCGGTTTCTCCCGGCGCAGCGTGCAGCCGCTGACAGCCCGTATATACCGGCTCGCCGTCCTGCTCGACCGTGTAAACTATGCGGCAGTCGTCAAGAGATCTGAACGCTCTTTTGTTTTTTATCTCAAATATGCCTTTGGCTGTATCGACCGCTTTTATCTCAAACGGCTTGATCGCCTGTTTGAGCTCGAGCATACCTGTATGGACCCGTCTGTCGGGATATACGAGACCGTCTACGCAGAAATTGCCGTCGTTCGGTATATCGCCGAAATCGCCGCCGTAAGTAAAACCGTCTTTTGTGAGTATGGAATGATCCGTGTATTCCCACACGCAGCCGCCGCAGAGCGCGTCGTATTTATCAAACGCCTCCCAGTAATCGGACAGATCGCCCGGTCCGTTGCCCATCGCGTGGCAGTATTCGCAGAGGAACAGAGGGAGATTTTTGCTCTCGTCTTTCGCGTACTGTTCGATGAACTCTACCGACGGGTACATATAGCTCTCGACGTCGAGCGTACCGTACTGCATCACGCCGTTCGTATATCTTTCGTTGCCGCCCTCGTAATGTACGAGGCGTTTTTTATCGCGGGCGTGCAGATATTCCGCCATTGCTTTCTGGTTTCTGCCGTAGCCGGCTTCGTTGCCGAGCGACCACATTATTACGCTGACGTGATTCTTGTCGCGTTCGTACATACGCTCGACGCGGTCGAGATACGCCGCTTGCCATTCTGGATCGTCGGAAAGTCTCGACCACGGGCCGAACATAGCAACGCCGTGCGCCTCGAGGTCGGTCTCGTCGATCATCATTATACCGTATCTGTCGCACAGAAGAGCGAAGCGCGGATCGTTCGGGTAGTGGCTCGTTCTCACGGCGTTGATATTGTGGCGTTTGAAGATCATAATATCTTCTTTCATATGCCCGTACGGCGTGGCGGAGCCGAGCGCGGGATGGCTGTCGTGGCGGTTCACGCCTTTGAACTTGATCTTTTTACCGTTAAGGTATACCGTGCGGTCTTTGACTTTTATATCGCAGAATCCGACCGGTACGACGATATGCTCGTCGCCTGCTCTTATATATAGCTCATAAAGGTTCGGCTCTTCGTCGCTCCAGAGCATCGGATTACTGAGCAGCATATCGGCGCGCACTCCGTCCGCTTCGGCGATCTTTTCGCCTTTGTATAAAAGTTCGCTTTTCACGTCGGCTTCGCCGTCAAGTTCGTAACCGACGTGAAGCGCGGCGCGGGTATAGTCTTCCGAAAGCTGCGGTTTGATATTTACGTCTCTTATATGAGCTTTGTCGCGGAACAGGAGATAGACCTCGCGGATGATGCCGGAAGTGCGCCATTTGTCCTGATCTTCGAGATACGAGCCGTCGGTCCATTTGAGAACTATGACTCTTATCTCGTTTTTGCCTTCGGTGACGTAATCCGACAGATCGAATTCGCTCGTCATATGGGCGACCTGGCTGTAACCGGCGAATCTGCCGTTGCAGTACAGATAAAACCCGCTGTCTACGCCCTCGAAAACTATATATACCGACTTTTTGCCGTACACGCCCTCGGGCAGAGTGAACGTCTTTACGTACAGTCCGCACGGGTTTTGTCTCGGCACGTGAGGCGGATCGAACGGAAAAGGATAAAGACAGTTCGAATACTCCGGCACGTCGTAGTTTCTGTCTGTATAGGTCTGCCAGCTTCTCGGCACTTCTATCGGCTCATAGTCGATAAAGTCCTGTTCGTCCGGCTCCGGTATCTCTTCGGGGGAATTGAAATACGCGAAATCCCAGACGCCGCAAAGCGACTTGAAACGTTTGCTTTTCGCTCTGTTTTCATCAGACGCCGTTTTTTTGTCGTCTGCGGGAATGAAATAAGCGTGAGGCTTTTCGCATCCGACGTGAAAAACGGTCAGATCCTCGTAATATTTCGGCAGCTTCATATCTGTACCTCTTACTGTGTTACTTTGAATTCGACTTTGTCGACGCCGGTCATATCGAACGCGAACGAGATCGAATACGTACCGTCCGGATCGAGCTGTACCTGGTAGCCGTCGTAACCGTTTTTACCTGCGAGGATATAATCCTCTTCATTGCCGTCGACGATCTTTTTTACCGTCGGCGCCGAATACTTTTCGAAGCCGTAAACTCTTACGACGGCGTTGTTCGTGCCGCCTTCGACGGTAAATCTCGCGACTCCGTTTTCGGCTCTGATCTGCGGAAGGTACGGATCGTCGATCACGGTACCCTTGATCGCGGTTATCCTGTACGGATCGACGCAGGCGTCCTGTCTGACGTTTCTTACGTTGCTGTCGTTCCGGTTGTTGCTGTAACCCCACGGCAGAAGGATCATATCGATATTGAGAGTATCGCCTTTTTTGAGCGTGGTTTTGCCGAGATCGAGCGTGAGAGAACCGTAGTTCAGCACTTCGTCGTATTTATCTCTGAAAATGAAATTCCCGTCGTATTTTTTGCCGCCGATCGTTATGTCGCTGTTTTTGACTATGAGC
>JAEEJH010000155.1 GCA_016281775.1 Clostridiales bacterium
AGTCGCGGTAAGCGTCAGTCCTGCCGTGTTGAGAGCTTCGCCGATCTGGTACGTAGTCTTGCTCGGCAGCGTTTTTACCGATATCGACGTTAACGTGGGCTCGACAACCGTGACCTTGAACGTCGCGGTCTTGCCCTGATAAGTAACGGTTATCGTCTTCTCGCCCGCCGTGCTCGAATCGAGAGCGCTCGTCGTGAATCCTTCAGAAATGATTTCTGTTGAGTTATCACCATAAATGAGTTTTAATGTCAGACCGGTCGGATTCAGCGGTTCTCCGATCTCATAAACGGTTTTAGCGGGAAGGTCGTTAATCGCGATTGAAGTTAACGTTTTAGGCGTATTACTCACTGTTATGTTACCGCTTTCAACGTTAACTACCACATTGCTTATAATGTTATCATCATTATATTTACCTGCATCTGTATCCGTCACTTCAAGAGTGTAATTTCCTTCCGGAACACCATTATTTACTTGAAATGTCAGATTAACAAATGTTCCGCAATTATATTTATTAGATGATGAAACGCACAATAGGGTAATTGTATTATCCTTATTATTTGATGAAAAATCACCTCCGAGAAGTCCGGTATATTGTGCTGAAACAAATGTTAATGCTGTGCTGTCATAATTAATCTTTAGCAATAAATATACCAATCCGGGATTGTTGTCAATAGATACGGCAACTGTGAATTCTTCGCCGGGACTTACTGTTTTTGACTCTATTTTCATTACAGCAAACTCAGCCGTGTCTGTTATTACGGTTACTTTAAATGTTGTGGTTTTTTCATAATATGTTACAGTTATCGTTTTTTCGCCCGCCGTGCTCGAATCAAGCGCGCTCGTCCCGAACCCATATGTAATAATTCTCTCGGAACCGTTACTGTAATATGCTGTGAGAGTCAAACCTTCCGTATCGAGAGAATCACCAATCAGATAAACCGTCTTGTTCGGCATTGTCCTGACAGAAATCGATGTTAACGTGGGTTCGATCACTGTAACTTCAAACGTCGTCGTTTTGCCCTGATAAGTAACGGTTATCGTCTTCTCGCCCGCCGTGCTCGAATCGAGAGCGCTCGTCATGAAACCATCCGTAATAAGCACCGAAAAGCCGTTGCTGTAAGTCGCGACGAGAGTCAGACCGGTACTGTCAAGAGATTCCCCTATTTGATATATCGTTTTATAGGGCAGGGATTCGATCGAGATCGATTCAAGAACGATCTCGGTTCTGTCGATAACGAACGGAACAGATACTATCGTCATGACGTCGCCGTTTATGGTTTTCACGACAATTGTAATAGTATAATAACCGTCCGGCAGATAAGAGACGTCGACCGGATTGATAAGGAACCCGTTTATTTTGTCTTTATAATCCTCGTATGGAAGGTCGAAATACTCCATAACGTCCGGTCTGTCCTGATAGAAACTGCTGCTGAATACCGGTTCGGATCCATCTATCGAATAACCGAAATATAGGATTTCGGAATTTTCGACCCATGCCCATCCGTTGAAGCCGAGAGAATTGATATCGCCCTCAATCGGATTTTCATCCAGATAATCAAGAGCATCGCCTGTGTTGCAGATCAAATTATCATCGACCCAAACTATATTGAAGCTGTGATCGCATAAATATGCCTGAACAGGCTCGGTTCTGTCGATAACGAACGGAACAGATACTATCGTCATGACGTCGCCGTTTATGGTTTTCACGACAATTGTAATAGTATAATAACCGTCCGGCAGATAAGAGACGTCGATCGGATTAATTTTGAAGCCGTTTACTTTATTTTTATATTCTTCATATGAAAGCCCGTAATATTCTATTACGTTCGATCTTTCCTGATAAAAACTTCTGCTGAATACCGGTTCGGATCCATCTATCGAATAACCGAAATATAGGATTTCGGAATTTTCAACCCATGCCCATCCGCTGAAGCCGAGAGAATTGATATCGCCCTCAATCGGAAATTCCTCCAGATATTCAAGAGCATCGCCCGTGTTGCAGATCATATTATCATCGACCCAAACTATATTGAAGCTGTGATTGCATAAATATACCTGAGCAGGCTCGACAGCAACGTTGAATGTCGTTGTCTTGCCTTCATAAGTTACCGTTATTGTCTTTTCGCCCGCGGTGCTCGAATCGAGAGCGCTCGTCGTGAATCCGCTCGTGATCGTCTTTGTTGTATTGTTGTTGTAATATGCATAAAGCGTCAATCCGGTCGTATCGAGCGCCTCGCCGATATGATAAACCGTCTTGTTCGGCATTGTCCTGACAGAAATCGACATTAACGTGGGCTCGACAACCGTGACCTTGAACGTCGCGGTCTTGCCCTGATACGTAACGGTTATCGTCTTTTCGCCCGCGGTATACGAATCAAACGCACTCGTCGTGAATCCGCTGCTTATCGTCTTGGTGCCTCCGTCGCTGTAATATGCACAAAGCGTCAACCCGGTCGTATCGAGCGCCTCGCCGATATAATAAACCGTCTTGTTCGGCATCGTTCTGACCGACACGGAGTTCAGCGTAACCGATTCTCTGGATGTCGTGAACGGGATGTAATCAGACCAATACTTTGTGCCGTTTATAACCGTGTATAATCTTATATTATATGTCGTATTGGCAGATAACGATTTTATGGTAAGATCGCCGCGAAAATACGAATATGGAGATAATGAAAGAGATTCCGAATGCGGAGTTCTGAGATAGTTTTTGTTCGAATCGTACAGCTCTACACCGAACTTTTTCGCGTCGGCAGCCGTTGCGCCCCCTATATCACATCTATAACTAAAACTTATCGAAGTCTCTGTTGTATTCTTAATATTTACCGTGAAGTCGGTAAAGACAGAAGCTTGATCTGGTATCCAATAATATATAAGATCGGTAAATTTTGTTTCATAATCGGAGAAATAATGTACTGAATCTTTATTTACCGACGAGTCTTTCCACGAATTCAGAACGATAGGTTCGTTTTTGTTTGCTTTTTTAGAGGCGTCAATAGAGGCCTGCCTGCCGATATAAACCGTGTGAGATTCACAGTAAAGTATTACGTAATAGCCGTGATTTATAAGATTCATGATCCTGTCGCTTTGTTCGTGTTTCTCATTCGACAGGTGTTCGGTTTTATATTTAATAATCTTTCCCTGTGTTTCAGCATATTTTGTACAGGTAGTACCTCTAGTTATTGTCTCACCAGTATCATTTGATCGAAAATAACCGTTACTCACTCCGTATTCGAGAAACATATCGGGATTGAAGATCGATTTGTTGCCGGAACAAATACCCATTTCAACAAGTAATTTTGATTGAGCGATTACGTTACATCCGTAATACATGGCCCCAAAATGATGTAAATTTGAATGATAAGTTAAATTATAAGGTCTGTATTGGGAGGCACCTTGACTCCAATATTCCCAATGCGACGAATACTTGTTGCAAGTCGGATCGGTGTTTGCTTTTTCGTCTATAATATCATTATAGAGTACATACTGTGTAGCTGCAAATATATGTAACGGGCAGCTCGCAACGATAAAAACGATAGCAAGTATCGCGGCAAACACTCTGATAATCAAACGATTTTTCTGTTCTTTCATTAATTTTCCTCCGAAAATAATTCAATATACACTGCGCGGCATAAAGCCGCGCAGTGTAAAATACGGGGCTCACACGCCGCGACGCAATTACAATACTTTTAATGGATAAGTGTGAAAGAGCCAGTAACTTGCCGGGCTGAAAAAACACTTATTCATTTCAGGCGGTAATTGTCGATATTGGATTGCGTCGCAATACAATAATATCACTCGTAATAGCGATTTGTCAAGATAAATAAAAAAGAAACTCTTACTAATTTATACTTTTTCTTCGCTGTCTTCTTGTGCGATTGATGTGGCGTTCAAAGTCGCCGTTATTGAGCAGTTCCGCGAGAACGTACTGTTCAAAAACAGGAACTGTGCAGGAGTAGAAGCCGAGTTTTTTTTCGTACTCGGGCAAAAGCGTTCCGGGCAGCAGCATATACCCTATGCGGAACGACGGGGCGACGGTCTTTGAAAACGTGTTGATGTAGATCACGCGTTCCTCGCGATCGAGCGAATAGACCGTGTCTTCGGCTTTAGCCGATAAGGTGAATTCCGAATCAAAATCGTCTTCGACTATATACCCGCCGCGAGCCTTCGCCCATTCGATATACTCGCGGCGCTTCGACGCGTCGGCGGTGACGCCGCTCGGGTAGCTGTGAAACGGCGTTATGTGAAGCACGGAAGCGGCGCTTCTGCCGAGCTCGTCGGTCCTTATGCCGGTCTGCCCGAGTTTCAAAAGCTCGCATTTTACGCCGTTCGCCTCGTATACTCGGCGTATTTTGTCGTACGACGGGTCCTCGAGCGCGAATATCCGCTCTCTGCCGAGCAGCTGAACGGCGAGTCCGTAAAGATATTCCGCGCCGGAGCCGATTATGACCGCGGAGCTTTTCACCTTTATCCCGCGCGATCTCTGCAGATAGTCGGCTATCGCGGCGCGAAGCTCCGGCGTGCCGTTGTTTGGCGACTTGACGTAAATGTCTTCGCCGCGGTCGGCAAGCACCTTTCTCATACACCGCGCAAGTACGGAGAACGGGAACGTGCAGTCCGCACGGTGTATAACGCGCTCCGGCGGATCTTTCTGTTCGGGAGAAGAGAAGAAGCCGTCTTTTTTGTAAATGACGTAATATCCGCTCCGCTCTCTTGCTTCGGCGTAGCCCTCGTCGCAGAGTATCGCGTACGCGTGCTCGGCGGTGATGACGCTCACGCCGCAGTCGAGACAGAGCGTCCGTTTCGACGGCAGGCGGCTCTGCTCGGGATATACGCCGTCGGTTATATCGCGCCTTATCTGGCGGTAGAGCTGCATATATGCGCTCTCTTTTGAATTTTTGTCTATACGGTATTTCATCTGGTTATATAAAATTTCCTTAAATTGATCATTTTCATATTATCAAAATCAGTATATCATATGATCATCAATTTGTAAAGGGGTATTTTATGAAAAGATTGCTTACAGTACAAGATATTTCCTGCCTCGGCAAATGCTCTCTGACTATCGCTCTGCCGGTCATATCCGCGCTCGGAGTCGAGACCGTGATTCTGCCGACCGCCGTTCTTTCTACTCACACCATGTTCAAAAACTTCACCTGTAAAGACCTGTCGGATCAGATAAAGCCGATAACGGATCACTGGAAAAGCGAAAACGTCACCTTCGACGCAATATATACGGGCTACCTCGGCACAGCCGATGAGATAGACGAGATGAAAAAGGTGTTTGAAGAGTTCAAAACGGAAGACAACTTCATTTTCGTCGACCCCGTCATGGCGGATAACGGCAAACTGTACCCGGCGTTCGATCTTGCGTACGCGGCAAAAAACGCGGAGCTCTGCGCCGCGGCGGATATAATAGTGCCGAATATTACCGAGGCGGCGTTTCTGACCGGCTCGGAGTACAGAGAAGAGTACGGCGAAGACTACGTCAAAGATCTTTTGAAAAAGCTCTCGCAGATCTGCTCCGGCGTCTGCGTGCTGACGGGCGTCAGCCTCAAACCCGGCATGACCGGAGTCATGGGATACGACGTAAAAACGAAAGAATACTATACTTATCAGAACCGCCGGATAAACGCCGCGTATCACGGTACGGGCGACCTGTTCTCGTCGGTATTCGTCGGCTCGATGCTCAAAGGCAAAGACTGGCGCGACGCCGCCCGTATCGCCGCCGACTACACGGCGCATACGATAGAGGTAACGCTGCAAAACCCGAAAAAACCATGGTACGGCGTCGACTTCGAAGCCACCCTGCCCGATCTTATAAATTCATAACGCGATCAATCCGCGCCCGCAGAACTTGATATAAAAATACTACAGTTCTAAAGAATGACAGAGCAAAACCGCCGCCGGAGAAATCCGGCGGCAAAAAATTTGCGGTATATTGAACCTTTTCGGTATTTTTTCCGACTATATAATTGAAACCGGTTTCAGATCCGAAAGAAAGCGAGGTGATCGTGATGGGTGATTTTGACAGGCTGCTTCTAAGAGAGATGCCGGTGCTCGAGAGATTTGTGAGATTCCGTATCGGAAACGTCCACGACGCCGACGACGTACTGCAGGAGACCTGCCTTGCGGCGTTTGAAAGCTTTGACGGGCTTAAAGACGAAAGCCTGTTTAAAACATGGCTTCTGGGTATCGCGCGGCACAAGTGCGGCGACTATTTCAGAGAGAAAGCAAAATCTTTGGAAATACCGATAGACGAATTGCGTGAATCCGCGCTTTCTTACGGGGCGAAGGGCGTAACGACCGTATCCGTCGTGCGGGAAACGCTCGGGCTGCTCGGCGATAAGGATAAGCAGATACTGTATCTCTATTACTTCAAAGAACTGCCGCAGGACGAGATCGCAAAGCGTCTTTCGCTGCCGGTCGGAACCGTCAAAAGCCGTCTTCACAACGCAAAACAACGATTCAGGGAGAAATATCCTTATAAACCGAAAGGAGAAAATAAAGTGAAACAGTTACCGGAAATAATGCCGGAATACAGAATTACAAAGATCGACGAACCGCCGTTTGAGGTCCGGTGGGAGGAAATGACGGGTTGGTTCATCGTACCGAGGGTCGGCGAAAAGCTTGCGTTCGGGATATACGATCAGCCCGGCGGCAAACGCGGAGAACTCTGCGAACTTGAAGCGGTCGGCAAAGCGAGAGTCCACGGTATCGAGGGCGTGGAGATCACCGCCGTCGAACACGATCCGTCCGAAGCGAACCGCATCGATAACGCTGAAGAAGCAAAGCGGCGGTTCATTGCGCAGCTGACCGAAACGCATTGCCGTATCCTTGCCGAAAGCCACGTCGAAAACGGAGTAAGACAGATCTTCACGTTTCTTGACGGGGACGAATTCCTTCCGAACTGGGGCTTCGGCGAAAACAACTGCGGCAACGAGGTGAATCTGAAGCAAAAAGGCATCATCCGTATGGACGGCGATACGGTCGAAAGCGAAGAGAAGGATTTTCTGATCGATATCGTCGGCAGATACAAGGTCGAAATCAACGGAAAAGTGTACGATACGGTTTGCGTCGTCGATCTCTGGCAGTACGAGGATCGCGTCGTTTCGCAGCAGTTTCTTGACAAAAACGGAAAAACGATCCTCTGGCGCCGTTTCAACCGCGACGACTGGGCGTTTTCACGCTACAAAAAGAAATGGACCGAAATGCTGCCTCATAACGAACGCCTTTACGTGAACGGCGAAACTTTCGTCCACTGGTACGACTGCATTACCGACTATATTCTGTAATCAAACAAATACGGGGGCGGGGAACGATCCCCGCTGCGGCGCTGCGCGCTGACGGGCGTCAGCCTCAAACCCGGCATGACCGGAGTCATGGGATACGACGTAAAAACGAAAGAATACTATACTTATCAGAACCGCCGGATAAACGCCGTGTATCACGGCACGGGCGACCTGTTCTCGTCGGTATTCGTCGGCTCGATGCTCAAAGGCAAAGACTGGCGCGACGCCGCCCGTATCGCCGCCGACTACACGGCGCATACGATAGAGGTAACGCTGCAAAACCCGAAAAAACCGTGGTACGGCGTCGACTTCGAAGCCACCCTGCCCGATCTCATAAATTCATGACCGAAGGTCAATTCACGCGCGAAGCGCAATTCATTACAAAAAACCGTCCGATTACCCCGTAAGGTTTTCGGACGGTTTTATTGTATGTTAATTATCAAAGAAACCTTTTAACAGATATATTTACGGTATTATCACCAACGGACACAGTACCGATAACTCAGAGCTGCTGTCTTTTAAAGTTAATTCACATTGTAATGTCACGAGAATATCAGGATCAGCGAACGCAAATGATTCTGATGATATCGTACAATCAATCAACGAATATCTGCTCTGTATCGCTTCTTTAAAAAAATCACTTGCGGCGTTGTGTATACTGTCAAGGTCAATTTTTACAGTGTTCCAATCGACACCGCTGTTATGATATTCAATACATTGTAAATTACCGTTATGATCACATCTTATTGATATGCAATCAGGTGTCTTGATGCCTTGATTAAACAATCTGAAGTCATATGAATAGTACGCTACGGTTTCATTTGCTTCATTGTCCGGCAGATAGAAGAAATCTTTATTATCTCCCCAAGAAGATTCGGTATTTTTTACAATAATTCTTGTCTTGCAGGTCAGATTATAATTATCAAGCGTCACATCCGGCAAGTAATACAGAATATAATTCTTGACCTGTTCAAGTAAAGTTTCCTCGCTCAAAACACCGTGAGAAAACTCCCGTATAACGGTACCGTTTTGCGCTATAACGGTAAACGAACTACTATTTTTATATAGTTTGTATACACAGTCTCCGTTTACGCTGCGGTATTCTTCCGTTGTTGC
>JAEEJH010000156.1 GCA_016281775.1 Clostridiales bacterium
GCCTGACTGCGGACCGAACGTCGTTTAGAAAGCAAACGTCACGCCCTAAGGTCGCGCTGCTTGGCGCGCAGCGTCATACGTCACTCCTTTTTCCGCTTTCTTTTCTCTTACAGTCTTCGCCGCACATATGCGAAGACAGACAGGTGAACTCGCCTTCACTGCCGAGCTCGCGTTTCATAACGACGTTGCCGTTGAGCTTTGAACAGTACCTCTGACGTATTTCATAAAAAGGCTCGTCGCCGTCTCTGCCGTTTACGTGATTCTCCATAAAAAAATCTCCTTTCCGAATTTACTCCTATTATATCCGGAAAGGAGATTTTCAGTTACTTTTTCAAAGAATTTTATTTTTCAGCGCCCATCTTGCCGAGTCTTCGCACATTTCTTCAATTCCGCGTTTAGCTTTCCATTCGAAGAGGCGTTTTGCTTTCGACGCGTCGGCGTAACAGATCGCTATGTCGCCGGTACGTCTGCCGACGACCTCGTAAGGTATCTTTATACCGGTGACCTTTTCGACCGCCGATACGAGTTCGAACACGCTCGTACCCTTGCCTGTGCCGAGATTGACCGCTTCCACGCCTGCGTGAGCTCTCGCGTAACGCAGCGCGGCGACGTGACCGTCGGCGAGGTCGACCACGTGGATGAAATCGCGTACGCCGGTACCGTCCACCGTATCGTAATCGGCTCCGTAAACTCTCAAATACGGCAGCTCGCCCGCCGCGACCTTCATGATATAAGGCATAAGGTTGTTCGGTATGCCCTGCGGGTCTTCACCGATCAGACCGCTCTTGTGCGCGCCTATCGGGTTGAAATAGCGGAGCAGAACGGCGGAAAATTCCGGATCGGAGGCGCAGACGCTTTCGAGTATATGCTCGATCATGACCTTGGTCCAGCCGTAAGGGTTTATCGCGCTCGTACTCATATCCTCAACGAACGGAACGGGATTGTCGTTGCCGTAGACCGTGGCTGAAGACGAAAAGATCATCTTTTTGCATCCGCGGCGTTTCATCGCCTCGAGCAGATTAACCGTGCCGCCGACGTTGTTTTCGTAGTATTCGAGCGGTTTTTCAACGGATTCGCCGACGGCTTTGAGTCCGGCGAAGTGGATCACCGCTTCTATCGCGTTTTCGGAGAATATCTTGTCGAGGACTGTGCCGTCTCTGATATCGCCCTCGTAGAAACGCATCTCTTTGCCCGTTATGGTCTTGAGCTTGCCGAGGACCTCCGGCTTGCTGTTTGAAAAGTTATCTATTATTACTATATCCTCGCCTGCCTGCGCGAGCTGCACCGCGGTATGCGAGCCTATGAATCCGGTACCTCCGGTCACCAATACTGACATTTTATTCGCTCCTTATTCCCAGATATTCTTTTTATAGACGCCCGATTTGACGAGCCCGGCGATCGCGTCGACGACCGCGGCTCTGTCTTCTTTATAAGTGACGCCAAACCATTTTTCAGGCGTTTTGAGCACTTTCATCGTCGCTTTCTTTTCGTCGATAAGATCCTGTACCGGCAGAGATATGTAATACTCGTCTTTTAACGGATTTATGAAGTCCTTATGCAGAAACGCCTCGAGCCCCTCGGCAAGATGCTGCGTGAAGTCGGCGGTGAAGCCGAACAGATTCATCGAAACTACCGTATCGGGCGACAGTTCCACCGGCTCGCCGTCGTCGGTATATACGAGTCTGCCGCCGTCTTTTACGATCTTTCGCCGTTCGGTTATCGAGGAAAGATAACCGTTTTCGTCTTCAACGCAGACGCCGCGGCTGACCGAGCCGTATTCCGTAACTGTGTTTTTCAGAAGATAACCCGCCATGCAGTACTGACCCTGTTTTGCGTTTTTCAGAAAATCGGCGACGATCTTAAACGAAGTCCTGCCGTAAAAATCGTCGGCGTTTATCACGGCGAAACTGTCGTCGAGCAGGTCTCTCGCCGCGTACAGCGCATGACCCGTGCCCCACGGTTTCACTCTTCCGTCAGGTACCGCGCAGCCTTCGGGGATATCGTACAGATCCTGATACGCGTATTCGACTTTTATGCCTTTTATTCTTTTGCCTATCGTTTCTTCAAACGCTTCTCTGTGTTCCTTTTTGATGATGAAGACCGCCTTGTCAAAGCCGGCGTCGCGCGCGTCCTTGACCGAAAAATCGGTGATGAATTCGCCCGAAGCGCCGACGGGGTCGATCTGTTTAAGCCCGCCGTATCTTGAACCCATGCCGGCGGCGAGTACCGCAAGTATCATAAAAAACCTTCTTTCAGTGATTTCATTATTATATTATTGCAAAAATGAAGTTATGTCAAGTTGTTTTTCGTGAAATATTTAAATACTTTTTATATCACCGTCATTTTTATGCTTTGACTAAGTCGCAAATGTTTACTATAATGAAATGTGATTACAATAGGGAGAAACGTTTATGGTTTTTTCAACTCTTGAATTCCTGTTTCTGTATCTGATCGTCGCGGTCGGGCTTTACTATCTGTTCCCGCGCAAGGTACGGAACATCTGGCTGCTCGTTATCAGCATAGTCTTCTACGGCTGGGGCGAGCCGATATACGTATTTCTGATGATCTTCACGATCGTCGTCGATTACGTATGCGGTTATCTCGTGGACAAGTTCAGAGACGACAAGAAGAAAGCAAAACGCGCGCTCGTCATAAGCATCATAATAAATCTCGCGCTGCTCGGCTTCTTCAAGTATTACGATTTCATCGTCGGCAGTATCATCAATCTGATACCCGGCGTCAATCTGCCGCTGCTCGGTCTGTCTCTGCCTATCGGTATTTCGTTCTATACCTTCCAGGCGATGTCTTACGTCATCGACGTGTACAGGGGCGACGCGTCGGTACAGAAGAAGATCACTTCTTTCGGCGCATACGTAACGCTGTTCCCTCAGCTCATCGCCGGTCCTATCGTAAGATATAAGGACGTGGACGATCAGTTGAACGACAGAGTCGAGACGAAAGACCTTTTCGCGTCGGGCATACGCACGTTCATGGCGGGTCTCGGCAAAAAAGTCCTGCTCGCGAACGTCGCGGGAGAACTCTGGGAGACGATTAGATACGTCGGTGACGGCGAACGTACGGTCGTTGCGGCCTGGCTCGGCATCATTCTCTACTCTTTCCAGCTCTATTTCGACTTCTCGGCGTATTCGGATATGGCGATAGGTCTCGGCAAGATGCTCGGATTCAGATTTCTTGAAAACTTCAATTATCCATACATCGCCACTTCTATCACGGATTTCTGGAGAAGATGGCATATGTCGCTTTCAACGTGGTTCCGCGACAACGTGTACTTCCCTCTCGGCGGTTCGCGCTGTTCGAAATTCAAGACGTACAGAAATCTTTTCATCGTATGGATGCTGACGGGTATATGGCACGGCGCCTTCTGGA
>JAEEJH010000157.1 GCA_016281775.1 Clostridiales bacterium
GAAATACGAAGGCGGAGCGGTGAACGCCGCCGATACCGAAAGGGCTCTCGGCTGCCTGTTCGTTCTGCCTCAGGGCGTGCAGAGCATGAGCGTTGAGATCCCGGATCTGCCCGAGACTTCGCTCAATATGGGCGTGCTGAATCTCGGAGAAACGGAGCTGAAATTCGGATTTTCCATAAGATCGTCGGTCAGAACGAGAAAAGAAGAGCTTTATAACAAGGTCGAAACTCTCGTGAAAATGTGCGGCGGCGAGGTCAGCCCGAGAAACAGCTATCCTGAATGGGCGTACAAAAAACGTTCACCCGTGCGTGAAACGGCGCTTGAAGCGTACAAGGAGCTTTACGGTAAAGATGCGGTGATTTCCGCCACCCACGGCGGTCTCGAATGCGGTCTTTTCGCCGACAAGATACCCGGTCTCGACTGCGTATCGTTCGGACCGGAGCTTTGCGACGTACACTCGGTAAGAGAACGGCTCAATTTGCCGTCGGCAAAGCGGATATACGATCTCGTCTGTCTGATACTTGCAAAGCTGAACTGAATAAAATCACCCCCGCGGTCAACAATCCGCGGGGGTGATTTTTTTGACGGTCATGTTTTTCCGCACGGTCATCGTGTACGTTCTTCTGCTTCTCGTACTGCGACTGATGGGCAAAAGGCAGATCGGAGAGCTTCAGCCGTCGGAGCTCGTTACGACGCTTCTGCTGTCCGAAATAGCCGCTCAGCCGGTGATCGACGACAATATACCGCTCTCTTACGGCATCGTGCCGGTCGCGGTGGTCATAGCGCTCGAGGTGATCGCCTCTTTTGCCGTGACGAAATGTCCCCGTCTCAAAAAGATATTCATCGGCAAACCGAGTGTGCTGATCGACCGCGGTAAGCTCGATATCGGCGAAATGAGCAAAGTGCGCCTTACCGCCGAAGAACTCTTATCCGAACTGCGCCTGCAGGGCGTCGGCGATATAAGAGACGTATATTACGCCGTGATGGAGGAGAACGGAAAACTTTCCGTCATACCGAAAGCCGCCGCGTCTCCTTCGACCAAAGCCGACGTCGGAGCCGACGCGAAAGAAAACGGCATGGCGAGAGCGATAGTCGTCGAAGGAAAGATCAACGACGAGAACCTCGCCGCTCTCGGCAAAGACAGAAACTGGCTCGACAAACAGATCAAAGCCCGTAAAACCGCTCTGCCGGACATATTCCTTATGACCTGCAGCGATTCGGACGGCATAGGACTTTTGACGAAAGGAAAAAAGAAAAAATGAGGTCGTTCATCATATCCGTAACGCTTCTGACAGCCGTCGCCGTGTTCGTTACGTGTTATATAGGTTTTATGAGATCATACTGCACGGAGCTGCTTGAACTCTCTTCGTCCTTGCCGAAAGACGAAGAGACGTATAAAAAAGGCGAAGAGACTCTCCGCCTTATTGAAGCTGAATGGAATGAAAAGAAAACGCTCGTTTCATACCTGATGGATTACCGCGAGGTCGACAGGGTAAGCGTTGCGCTCTCGGATATGAAAAACGCATTTTATTCCGGCGATTTTCAGCAGTATACCGTCTATTCGGACGAATTTCATCACGCCGTGAGACGCTTATACGAGATAAGCGCCGTCAGTGCGGAGAACATTTTCTGATCAGGACCCGAGCGGAAATACCTTGTTCGATTTAACCGCGCGCCATATGTACGCGTCGTCTTCACCGCGTTTTCTGAATATCAGATCGTAAGCGTCGGAATTCTTGCCGTCACGCGAAAAACTGACCGATAATCTGTACGTATTCTCGGTCTCCTCGGCGGAAAGCACGCGCACCGAAACGTCCGAGACCGGCGCCTGCCCCACGAGCATGAAAGCGTTGATACGGTTCAGATACGAATACATCGCCGTGGATCTGACGATCGCTTTTTTGTTTCCGCCGAAACAGCGGTAGACCGTGTTTTCGTAGTCTTCGGCGGGTATGAGAAGGCTCAGATTCAGTTCCGGATATTCGTCGGAAAAACGCTGCAAAAGCTCTTTGTCAGACGAGTATTTCGGATAATACGCCGAAGAAAGATAATTGAGCACTACGTCAAGATAACTGTCGGATACGTCGGAAAACGAGTCGAACGGCAGGATCTCGCTGCCGTAGGCGATCACCTTCGCCGTTTCGGCGAGCGCTTTTACCGCATCGCTCTGTACGTCGGGCGATCCGGTCGCAGGCTCCGCCGCGTAATCGTGATCGTCAATACCGAGCACGGCGTTTATATTTTTTACAAGTTCGCCGCACGAAACGAGCGTCAGCATCGCGGCGATACATAATAAACAAACGAACTTTTTCATTATCTTCTGAACATCTTTTCGTATATTTCCGCGGCGTAACCGTATCTGCAGGTCGTTTTGCTCAAAACGACGGTCTTCACACCCGAGAGCTCGCAAACTGCGATATAAGCCGCGATGCCGGAAAATATCGAGTCGAACCGTTCCGGCATGATCTCTCTGACCGTTTTTTCGTACGTTTCGGGGTCTTTTTGCGCGTCGCCGAGCAGTTTTTTCAGATCGTCGACGGTCAGCTCGGCGGCTTCGCCGGATCCCGAAAGACCGCATAACCTGAACGCGCCCGAAGCCGTGCCGCCCGTAACGTAAAGCGTGCCGCATTCGGCGGAAAAGCCCGATTCGGCTTCGGTCTTTTTTATTTTTTCGGCGATCATTTTCACCGCTTCTTTATCGGGCACCACGCCCGAAACGAATTCTTTGCAAAGCGACAGAGAACCGAACGGCAGACTGACGGAGCGGATAACGCTTTCTCCTTCGAATACCGTCAGCTCGGTAGAGCCGCCTCCCATGTCGGCGAGCATACCGCTGCGGTCATTGCCGAAAACGGTGATAAAGCTTCGAAACCCGAGCCGCGCTTCTTCGCTGCCGGGCAGCAGATAAGTATCTATCCCGGTCTCCGTCTTGATGCGCAGCAGCACCTCCGCTGTGTTGGAGATACCGCGCAGGCTTTGCGTAGCGAAAGCAAAAATGCGTTTTACACGTTTCTTACGGCATATTCCGATAAGTTCACGCATAACGTTGATAAGGACCGATACGCCGTCTTCGCGCAGATATCCGTCCGTTTTGTAAGACGCGAGCGCGGCGCGCGCCGTTACGGCGTCCGTCTCGGCGAACCTCCCCGCGCACACGCCGTATATATTCAGTTTTATGGTGTTTGAACCAATATCTATAACCGCAAATTTCATATCAAGACCTCACGCGGCAACTTTAACATATTTCAGCGCCAAAGTAAAGCGCGGTCATGTAAAAAAAATATTAAGATTCGTTTTTATCGGAGGAAATATATGACTGACGGCCTGTTTTCGCTTCTGTGCGGATTTCTTTATCTGTTTCTCAAGGTGTCCGATACGGACGCTTTCCCACCGCCGCTTTCGGCGGAAGAAGAAGCCGAATGCTTCGAGCGGATGAAAAACGGAGACAGAAAAGCGAGAGAAAAACTGATACGCCACAATCTGCGTCTCGTGGCGCATATAGTGAAAAAGTATTACGCCGGCGCAAACCAGGACGACCTCATCTCTACCGGCACGGTCGGACTGATCAAAGCCGTCGATTCGTTCGACCCGAAAAACGGAGCGAGGTTCGCAACGTACGCGTCAAAGTGCCTGCAGAACGAGATACTCATGCAGTTCCGCGCGCAGAAAAAATATCAGAACGAAGTCTCGGTAAACGATACGATAGATACGGACAAAGACGGCAATCCGCTCACCTACAGCGACATCATAGCCGTCGACGATACGATCGTCGACGATCTCGATATGAAAATGAAGCTTAAAACGGCTCTCGGTTACGTGATGACGTCGCTTTCGCCGCGCGAAAGGGAGGTGATCGTTTACAGATACGGCATAGGCAAGGACCGCGCGAGAACGCAGAGAGAGACAGCCGAGCTGCTCGGCATCTCAAGATCGTACGTGTCGCGCATCGAAAAAGCGGCGCTTGAAAAGATACGCGAGCACATGAGGCAAAACGGATACGAAGGGTTATAATCGGGAGAGAAAGCGAATATATATGAATAAAACATCAGGGAGGTAAACGTTTTGAGCGACCGATTTCAAAATTTCATAAAACTTTACGAAACGACCGCGTCGGCGGATTCGGGAGGAGAATACATACTGCCCGACAATATGCCCGACGTCAAAAGAATACTGCACGTGATGACCAACGTGAGAAAGACCGGTACGTACTCCGACGCCTCGTCGCTTTATTGCGAAGGCGAGGTCGGCTTCGGCGTGATATACGCAGGCGACGATTCGGCTCTGCACCACGTCGGTTATACGTCTGTGTTTTCAGCCAAAGCGCCTTGCCGCGAAGCCGAAAACGGCACTTCGTTGATATCGAGACTGCTCACGCCCGAAACTTCGGCGAGACTCAACAACCCGAGAAAATTCTCGCTGCGCGCAAAGATCCCGGTCAGCTTCACCGTATGCGGAACAGAGAACTGCGAGCCGTATATCGACGGTGTGGAAGACGGGAGCATCGAGTACGATACGGTCAATGATTCGTCGGATATTATCAGCGCCGTTTCGGAGCGTTCCGTACCGGTCTCGGAGGATCTGCACGTACCGCCCGGCGAACCCGAACCGGAGCAGATCATCGCGCTGTACGTTATGCCCGGCGCGGCGTCCGCGTTACCCGGAGACGGTACGGTGACGGTGAAATTCGACGCCGACGTGATCGCGCTGTACCGCGCCGAAAATAAAAAAGCGTGCATGTATACGACCTCGATACACGTTTCTCACAATATGAGCGCGGAAACCTGTACGCCCGATTCGGTATGCGAATGCGAAATAAGCGTATACGACGTAAAATACGACCTTGCCGCCGACGCGAACGGAGAGATGAGAGTGATAGAACTCGATCTCGTCTACGATATCGAAGCCGTCTGCCGCACGCCGTCAAAGGGCGGTTATACGGCCGATATGTATTCGACGGAAAGGGAAAGCGAAGCCGTGTATAAGGAAATAAAGATCTCTCACGCTCTGCCCGTTTATTCGGCCAATTACACTCTGAGCGGCGAAGCGCCGGGCAGTCTTCGCGGACCCGTTGTGTTTGCGACCGCCGAATGTGAAAACGCCCGCATCATCAAAGACGGCGGTATGTGGTGCGAGGGCAATATCGGCGTTTACGCCGTAACGGACGTCAACGGCGAATTCGAAAGCGTATCTTTCAGCTTTCCGTTCAGAGTTCCGGTAACGGCTAAAAACGTCGTAAACGCGGACGGAGCCGACGCGATATGTTCGGTCTCGCTGCCGTCCGTACGCGCGTCCGGAGATAAACTGCACGCCGACGCTGAGCTTTATATGAACGTTTTTGCAAAAACCGAGAAGACCGCAAAAGCCGTGTCGACTCTCAAGATAACGGAAACGCCCGTACAAAAAAGAAAAAGCGCGCTCGTGCTGTACCGCCCCGGCAAAAACGAAACGAGATGGCAGACGGCGAAGAGATTCAAGGTGCCGCTTTCAAAGCTCAACGAGGATAATCCCGCCGACGCAAAGATACTCGTTATACCGGGCTGAATAAGCGCGGCGTTCCGTGCGGCGTGATACGCCGCGCCTTGGGGAGCCCCACCCTTACGCCCCCCAAACCCCCCCGAACCCCTCCCGAGCGATCAAAGATCACTCCGGGGCGCGGCCGGATGCGGCGTTCCGTGCGGCGTGATACGCCGCGCCTTGGGGAGCCCCACCCTTACGCCCCCCAAAACCCCCGAACCCCTCCCGAGCGATCAAAGATCACTCGGGGCGCGGCCGGATGCGGCGTTCCGTGCGGCGTGATACGCCGCGCCTTGGGGAGCCCCACCCTTACACCCCCCAAACCCCCTGAACCCCTCCCGAGCGATCAAAGATCACTCGGGGCGCGGCAGGATGCGTTGAAACAACTGAAAAGCGCCGATCGAAGCGAGGCGATACGAGCCTTGCCGCGACCGGCGTTTTGATTTTCAAAAAAGGAAACATTTGTTTGATTTTCGTATTGACAATATTATAAATCTATGGTATAATAAAAGATCACCGAAAACACGGAGATTTTTGCATTATGTCTGACGAACGCGACGATATGTGGGAGCTTGACAAGCTCATTCCGAAGAAGAAAAAACAGACCGGTTTTGTTAAAAGAGGACCCGAAGAGGCCGCTGAGCTTCAGTTCGGGACGGACAAGCCCGGTCCGCTCGGCTATTCGATACCGAAAAGACAGGCCGATATCCCGGCAAAAGACGAAGTTGAGCTCGAATACTCCCCGGCAAACTCGCTGATCTGTAACGTCAAGGTCAAAAAGTGGCCGACGGAATATACGTTCTACGACAGATTTCTCGTCGATGCGGAAAAGTATTACAGATCCAAATGTTCCGACGCGCCTTTCGTTCCTTATTTTTCATATCTGCCGCAGTACAATCAGATGAATATAGATCAGCTCCGGTACTATATTTACTGGAGACACGAGGTGTCCGCCGGAAACTACATACAGACGGATTACAGTTACATTTTTCTGTATTTTTACGAGCTTATAAATCTCGAAACGGTCTCCACGCCCGAAAGACGGCTCGCCGCGATGTGCTCGCTTCTGAACGGTTACAGAAAACGTTACGCGCGCCTCGACAAATACGCCGGCGAATGGATCTGCGATTTCTGCCTGATACACAAACTCCCCCCACCGCTCGAGGCTCTGTCGGACGGATTGAACGATATAATGTCCGTAGTAGGCCTGCGTGAATTCTATATAGGCGGAAAAGATAAGATCAGCGATATAGTTCTTTACGATTTCGTCGCGCGGAACAATACGTACGACTATAAGAAGTACGCCTCATACGATAAGACCGCCGCGGAACTGTACGACAAACACCTCATAACCGCGGCTGTGTACGCAATAGAAAAGACCGAACATATCAAAGACGGCAGCGTCCTTCTCGCAAAGACGACCGTTACCCGCACCGCATATAACGGCGCACTGTGCGTGAGCGGTTCGAAAAAGAAGATCGAGGTCGAATATCTGTCGCTTAACAGGTCTTACAGATTCCGCGGTATGATCACGGACCTCGTCAAATGCGCCGAAAACCATCTGCGCGTCGCGCTCGGCGTCCGCGGCAGACTGACGGTCAAAGGCCTGTCGAGAGAAGCGGAAGAGGCGATAGCCGAGTATTTCGAGATAAACAACATAAGAAAGCCGAAAAAGGCGAAGAAGACCGAGGACGACGGCGTGGACCGCCGCCGCTACGAAGCCGAATCGCACGGCATAGACGTAAACGAAGCGGAAAAGATCGAATCAGGCTCATGGGAGCTTACGAAAAGGCTTGTCGGCGACGGGGCGGCGCAGGACCTGCCGGAGCCCGAAGTCACGGCGGAAAACAAAAGCGGGCAGGTCCCCGCGGAGCTTCGGAACTACGGAACCGAAACTCAGCCGGAAGAACGCTCCGCGTATGAAACGCTCTGCGTTTCATTTGCGCCGCATCAGCTGCGAGTCCTGCGGTATATAGCGGCTCATAAAACGGATGAAGCGGTGAGGTTCTGCAAAGAATCGGGCCTGCTTTTCGACGCGGTCGTATCCGACATAAACGACGCCGCGTTCGATCTTACGGGCGATATAATCATTGAGAACGGAAGCGTAATAGAAGATTATGAAGACGAGCTTGCCGCCGCTTTGTCGGCGGTACCGGAGGATCAGGAGTGAACATGGATAACAACGAAGTAAAAGTACCCAAGAGAATACTTTCCGCGCTGCTTGCGTCTCTCGCGGCGGGCGTCGTGCCGAGAAGCGGCGCGCCGTATATAGCGATAGGCAGGGAAGACGAGACGAACGCCGTTCTGAACGATCTCGATTCCGTCGCCGAAGGCGGCGCCGGAATGCGCTTCATCATAGGCAAATACGGCTCGGGCAAGAGCTTTCTTCTGCAGCTCATACGCGGTTACGCCGCCGAGCGCGGTTTCGTCTGTGCGGACGCGGATCTTTCGCCGGAACGCAGGTTCTGCGGCTCCAAAGGCACCGGGCGGGCAACGTTCTGCGAGCTGATACGCAATCTGTCATGTAAATCATCGCCCGACGGCGCGGCTCTGCCGGTCATAATAACGAAGTGGCTGTCTTCGCTGCAGTCCGACGCCGTAACCGCCGGATTTGAACCCGGCTCGGACGGGTTTTACAGGCATATAGAATCCGAGCTTTTTTCGGTCATAAAATCGCTTCAGACTCGTATCGGCGGCTTCGATCTCGCGCTCGTTTTGTCGAAATACCATAAAGCGTACGTTTCGGATAACGAAGCCGTCATGAGCGCGTGTATGCGCTGGCTCTGCGCCGAATATACGACAAAGACGGAGGCGAGAGCCGCGCTCGGCGTATCGAGCATCATCGACGACGATTCATGGTACGATTATATCAAGCTCTACGCCGTTTTCTTCCGGAAGATCGGATATAAAGGTCTCGTCGTGATGATAGACGAATGCGTGAATTTGTATAAAATAGCGAACAGGATATCGAGAGAAAACAACTACGAAAAGATACTTTCGATGTTCAACGACACGCTTCAGAACAAAGCCGAGGGCATAGAGCTTCTGCTCGGCGGCACGCCGCAGTTTCTCGAAGACAACAGAAGAGGCTTATACAGCTACGAGGCGCTGCGAAGCCGTCTTTACGACGGCAGATTCGCCGCGTCCGGTTATAAAAACCTCATAGGTCCCGTGATCCGGCTGAGACGTCTGTCGGATTCGGAGCTTTACGCCCTTATCGTAAGGCTCACGAAACTGCACGCGCAGTATTATTCGGTGAACGAGCGCATAACGCAGAGCGAAATGGAAGATTTCATAAAATTCTGCTTATCAAAAGCCGGAGCGGATTCGATGATAACGCCGCGCGAGATAATCAGAGATTATATATCCGTGCTCAACATCCTGATGCAGAACGAAGAGGCGACTGTCGAAAAGCTCCTGTCTTCCGGCGCGGTCAAGCTCACTCATTCTTACCCCGGCGACGACGACGGAGACGGCGACGGCGACAACGCGCCGCCGCGCAGAACGTACTCGGCAAGCGATATCGACGTATAACGGAAAGAGGTCAGTATGGCAGATATATTCGAGAGGTTTTCGCCTCATATTCAGGAATTCATATACAGACACGAGTGGGAGAGCCTCCGTGAAGTTCAGGTCGCGGCGGCGCATTCCCTTTTCGATACCGAAAACAATCTTCTCATAACGTCGTCGACTGCGTCGGGCAAGACCGAGGCGGCGTTTTTCCCGATCATATCCATGCTCGAGGACGATATGCCGAAGAGCGTCGGCGTGCTCTACGTCGCGCCGCTGAAAAGCCTTATCAACGACCAGTTCCTTCGTATCGACGAACTGCTCGACGAGAGCGGCATACCGGTGTTCCACTGGCACGGCGACGTTGCGTCGTCTCACAAAAACAAACTGCTGAACGAACCGCGCGGCGTGCTTCAGATCACGCCGGAATCGCTCGAAAGCATGCTCATGAACCGTTCGAACGATATCGTGAGACTGTTTTGGGACTTAAGATTCGTTATAATAGACGAGATCCACGTGCTGATGGGTTCGGATCGCGGCAATCAGATAATCTGTCATCTCCAGAGGCTCGGCAGACTCATACAGAAAGACGTGCGCCGCGTAGGTCTTTCGGCGACCGTAGGCGATCTGGAGCTTGCGAAAAAATGGCTTTGCGGCGGATCTTCCCGTCAATGCGACGCGCCCGTCGTCGGAGAGGGCAGAGTGCGCTGGCGTCTCGCGCTCGAGCATTTCTACATTCAGAACGCCAAGCGCGACCAGACGAAGTCGAAAGACGGCGTGAGCGATCCGTTCGCCGTCGAAGAGACGGAAGACAGACCCGAAGACAGACCGGAAACGCCCGCCGTGATCGACGCGGGGTACGAATATATTTACGACTGCGTGACGGATAAAAAGACTCTCGTCTTTTCAAATTCGCGCGAAGAGACCGAGTATATAACCGCGACGCTCCGTCAGATAGCCGAGAACCGCGGCGACCCCGATATATTCCTCATACACCACGGCAATCTGTCCGCGTCGCTGCGCGAAGAAGCGGAAGCAAAGCTGAAGAGCGAAATATATGAAAAACTCGTCACCTGCGCCACGGTAACGCTCGAACTCGGCATAGATATCGGCAAGCTCGAGCGGATAATGCAGATCGAATCTCCCCATTCCGTCTCGTCGTTTTTACAGCGCCTCGGCAGGAGCGGCAGACGGTCCGATCCGCCCGAAATGTTCATGGTCTTCCGCGAAGAAGATCCGCTGCCCGATACGCCTCTGCCTCAGCTCATACCGTGGGAGCTTATCAGAGCGATCGCGATAATACAGCTCTATATCGAAGAGAGGTTCATCGAACCGCCGTCTTTCAAGACCCTGCCGCTGTCGCTTCTGTTCCATCAGACTTTGTCGGTACTCAGCGCTTCTGGCGAGATGTCGGCGAAGAACCTCGCCTCCCGCATACTGTCTTTCGCGCCGTTTGCGTCGGTGCCTAAAGAGACTTACAAAGAGCTTCTCGTCTCGATGCTGAACGGGGATTACCTCGAACTGACTGACGAGAAAACGCTGATAGTGGGGTTAGAGGGCGAAAAACTCACCAAATCGTTCAAATTCTACGCCGTTTTCAAAGATACCGAGAACTATTCGGTCAGAAACGAGTCCGACGAGATAGGCACGATAACGACGCCTCCGCCCGTCGGCGAGCGGTTTGCGCTCGCGGGCAGAGTATGGGAGGTCGTCGAGCTCGACGTTCAGCGCAGACTGATATACGTCAAACCCGTCAAAGGCAAGATGGAGATCTCGTGGCCGGGCGACTACGGCGAGATACATACGAAGATACTGAAGAGAATGAGAAAAGTCCTGTCGGAAGACGCGGTCTATCCGTATCTGAAACCGAACGCGGCGAAGCGGCTCGAGGTCGCGCGTCACGTCGCGAAAAACACGTTTATGACCGAACACTCGGTCATATCGCTCGGCGGCATGACCTACTGCGTGTTCCCGTGGCTCGGCACAAGGTCTTTCCGCACTCTGCGCAAGCTGCTTGCCCGTCACGCGGCGGAGCTCCGGGTATCGAATATCGAATACGAGGGCTGCTGTTACATAACGTTCCGTTACGACGGCGCCGACGGAGAAGAGCGCATCTGTAAAACTCTTGAAAAGATATGCAGAAACGGCGTCGACAAAAACGATCTCGTCAGCCCGTCCGAAGCTCCCGTGTTCGAAAAATACGACGATTACATACCGGCGAACCTTCTGCGCCGCGCATACGCGGCGGACAGACTGCGTACGGACGAAATGATACCGCGCATAAGCGAAATGCGCGCCGAAGCCGAAGCGTTCAAAAGAAAGAAAGAGAGCAAAACATGACCGAATTCATCTGCGGCGTCCAGAATACGGGCAAATCGACCCTGATATACGAACGTATCAGTGCCGATCTGTCGGCAGGCAAAAAAGTGATACTCATAGTGCCGGATCAGGAGGCGCTCTCCGCGGAGGCGAGTCTCGCCGAGGTATGCCGCGACACACCGACGTACGATCTGGAAGTGTACGGCTTTTCGCGCCTTGCCGACGACGTTTTCCGCACCTACGGCGGCGTCTGTTACGACTACGTCGACAAGACCGGCGCCGCGCTTGCGCTGTTTTTGTCGATCTGCTCGGTGGCTCCGTCGCTTTCGGTTTATAAAAACGTTACCGCCGCGGACAGATCGCTGCTTTCCGAAATGCTCGGGACCATACGCGGCTTCAAAAGGCAGGGCGTAGGTCCGGACGATCTCGAAAACGCGGCGAACGACGCGAAAACTCCGCCGCCGCTTTCGAAAAAACTGTCGGACATATCGAAGATCTACGCCGCATACGAATTCACTATGAAAGAAAACGGCGCCGATCCCGACGACGACACGCGGAGGATGTATAAGATACTTTCCGAAAACGGCGGCTTCAAAGGTTACAGCGTGTATATCGACTCTTTCATCAGCTTTACCGGCGTGCAGATGAAGGTCGTCGAGCTTATAATGAAAACGGCGGATAAGCTTACGGTCGCCGTCGGCGCCGCCTTCGACGGCGGCAAAACCGTCGCCGGCTCCGTACTTGCGCCGGTGTACGATACGTATAAGAAGCTCGCCGCGGCGGCGCGCAGATACGGCGATTCTGAGCGTACGGAGCTGACGCGCCGTTACGCGCCGGAAGAGCTCAACGCGCTCGAAGCGGCGCTACGCGGCGACGGCGGAGGATGCGCCGGGCCGTGCGAACGTATACGGGTGTTCAGCGCGAAGACCTGTTACGAAGAAGCTGATATGATAGCGGCCGACATAAGAAAAAGACTGATGGAGGGCGCGAGATGCCGTGATATAGCGGTCATAACAGAAGATCTGCAGAGCAGGCAGGGCGTTATAGACGCGGCGCTCGAAAAATACGGCGTGCCTTATTTCATGTCCGTGCGTACCGACGTGAGGCAGAAGCCGCTTTTCAGGTTCATACAGAGCGCGATAAACGTATATACGGGCAATTTCAGACCTGAAGACGTCACGGCGTACGTGAGATCCGGCATGACCGGACTGCCGGACCGTGATACCGATCTGTTCACCGACTATATCAGACGCTACAACGTAAGAAAAAAAGAGAATTATTCAGGCGCCTTCA
Source organism: Clostridiales bacterium (assembly GCA_016281775.1). Lineage (GTDB taxonomy): Bacteria > Bacillota > Clostridia > Oscillospirales > CAG-272 > UBA1248. The sequence goes on from JAEEJH010000157.1 coordinate 12,637, forward strand.
CCATGATATCCGGCAAGATAAGTTCGCCGAAAGACGGCGCGGATGAAGAAAAACTCGCCCGGATAAACGCGGTCAGAGAGTACGTCGTCACGCCGCTGTACGATTTCTGCGAAAAATGCGGCAAAGCCCTGTCCGCGGAGGAGATGACCGCTGCGGTCACGGAGCTTATAAAAGAAGCCGGAGTGCCGGCGACGGTCGAAAAAACGATCAGAGAAGCGGCGGCGCGCGGAGACGGAGACGAAGCGCAGGAGACGGCTCAGCTCTGGCAGGTATTCGTAAAAGTAACGGAACAGATCAAAACTCTCTGCCGCGATCTGCCCATGCGCCCGTCACAGTACCTGACTCTTCTCGATACGGTGCTGTCGCAGACGACCGTCGGCAAGATTCCCACGAGCATAGACGAGGTGACGGTCGGCGAGAGCGGAATGCTTCGCGCCAAAGGGGTCAGACACGTTTACGTCATAGGCTGTAACGACGGCGAATTCCCGTCGAACGTCAAAGACGTCGGAATAATCGACGATTCCGAAAAAGAATATCTCAAAGCGGCCGGTATCGAGACCGAGAGCGGTACGGAAGAGGCTACAGAGAGAAAGATATACGACTTTTACAGAAGCGCGTGCGTCGCCTCGGAGTCGGTCACGTTTTCTTATTGCCGTCTCGGATTCGACGACGCCGATACCGAAAAGAGAATGTGCGACGTACTGTCGCGCACTCTCGAAACTTTCGGGCAGGTCCCGGTCGTTACCGAGCTTCCGGCAGAGGAGTTATGCTCGGCAGAGCAGGCGGCGTTCGAATATTACGCCGAACACGCCGATTCCGATCAGGGAAGAGCTCTGCGCGCGATCTTTTCCGAGAAAGAGGAATACAGGCAAAGACTGAAGGCGCTTTCCGAGCCGATCACGCGCCCTGAAGAGACGATGAGCAAAAAAACCGTCGACGCGCTGCTCCCGACAGATCTCACAATGTCGCCGACGAGACTGCAGACATTTATCAAATGCAGTATAATGCACTGCTGCAAGTATTATCTCAAACTGCAAAGCGACAAAGAGATCGGGTTCGATACGCTCGATTACGGGGTGCTCGTCCACCTGATACTTAAAAAGACCGTCGACGATTATATCGCCGACAGAGCGATAGCCGACAAAACCGGCGAAGAGCTCGTTTCTTATACTGTCGGATTTATAAAAGAATACTGCAGGACAGAACTCGGCTTCGATCTCGACGCGAAAGGCTTCGCGCGTCTGCGCGCGCTCGTCGTCCGCCTTTGCGAATCGGCGGCGGAGGCGCAGAGAGAAGTGCTGAACGAATTCGAATACGGCAGCTTCCGCCCGTATAAGACAGAGCTGAGGATCAGGCAGGGCGCCGAGGTCGCGCCGTACGCGATACCAGTCGGCGACGGCAGAACAGTCAAGCTGTTCGGTCAGATTGACAGAGTCGACGTGTACCGCGACGGCGGTAAAACGTATATCAAACTCGTCGACTACAAAACAGGCAAAGTGAAGTTCAAACCGTCGGACGTTTCGGAGATGGAAAACATACAGCTGTTCATATATATGATAGACGCAGAAAAAGCGGAGGCTTCGTTCCCTTCGCCCGTTCCCGCGGCGCTTTACTATATGAGCACTCTCCCCGAAACAAAAGACGCCGCCAAAGCGTCGGAGCTGCATAAGAAAAACGCGATCGTACGGGGCGGCGTCGCGCTCGACGACGGTAAAGTCAAAGAAGCGCTCGGCGCCGCCGTGAACACGCCGGATAAGATGAAAGCCGACGAAAGAGAGGGCAAGATCTCTCTGAAGAGCGGAGAAGACCTTGACGGGCTTTTCGATACCGTCAAACAGGGCGTCGCGCGTGAAGTGCTGAAAATGGCGGCGGGCAGGATCGTCCCGACCGAGATCACGGGCGACGACAATCCGTGCAAATACTGCGAATTCAAAGCGATCTGCAGATATACCGAAAATAAACGCAAATGGTGAGACCGATGAACTGGACGCAATCACAGAACAAAGCGATAGAATTCAAAAACTCCGACATGCTCGTCTCCGCGGCGGCAGGTTCGGGCAAGACCGCCGTTCTGACCGAACGCGTGCTTCGCGCCGTAACGGATGAAGAAAATCCGGCGGATATCCGGCGCATGCTGATCGTGACTTATACGAAAAAAGCCGCGGCGGAGCTGCGCGTAAAGGTCAGAAAAAAACTGGAAGAAAAACTCAAAGCCGAACCGGAAAACGAAAACGTCAGAAGACAGCTCACGTTTCTGCCCTCGGCTGATATCTGCACGATACATTCGTTTTACATCAAACTGCTGCAGAAGAATTTCGCCGCGCTCGGACTGCCGCCTAAAATAGGCATAGGCGACGACGCCGAATTTTTGCAGATCAAAAAAACGATCCTCAACGAGCTGATAGATTCGTATTACGAGGGCGACGTCAAAGGCGAATTTGAGATAAAAGATCCGTCTTCGTTTTTCGGGCTTTTTTCGGACGGCAAGACCGACGAGGACCTCTGGGAGGCGCTTGAGGAGTATTACGGAAAAGCGGCTTCGTACAGAGAATTTCTCGGTTTTTACGATAATTGCGCGAAAGAGGCGAAAGCCGCCGCGGAGGATTTTTCAAACAGCCCGTATTTCAGATGCCTGATATCGTTCGCAATCAGACTGATCGTTCGCTTCCGCGACAAGATCCTTACGCTTTGCGACGAATACGAAAGCGACGATCTGTTCGAAGAAAAATACCGCCCCGTTTTCGACGACTGCGTCGATCTGCTCGAAAGAGAGATCAGAACGTACAAAAAGGCGAACTACGCCGAAGCCGCCGCTCACGCCGCGGCTGTGCCGGCGACGCCGAGATTCCCGACGGTCGGAGACGAAAACGCCTTCAAAGCACCGTCTTCAAAACTCAAAGACAGCCTGAGGCCGAAACTGTTCAACGTTCTCGCCGCCATGTTCTCGTTCAGCGAAACGCAGGTAAAAGAGATATGCGAAAAAACGGCGGAAGCGTATTCCGGTCTGTACAGGTTCCTGTCCGCATTCGACCGGTTATATACCGAGAAAAAACTGAAGATCAAAAAACTCGGCTACGACGATCTTGAAAGGTACGCCTGCCGGCTGCTCTGCGGCGCCGACGGCAAGCCTACGGCCGCCGCGGTCGAAACGGGCAAAAGATACGACCGCATCTTCATCGACGAATATCAGGACGTCAACAGTACGCAGGACGCCATCTTCGCCGCGATCTCGCATAACAACAGATTCATGGTCGGCGATATCAAACAGTCGATATACGGATTCAGAGGAGCCGAGCCGGGCATTTTCGCGCAGTACAGAAAAGACGCCGAAAATGAAGAGAACAGGGGCAAAGTGCCGGAGGTACTGTTTCTTGCCGATAATTTCAGATGCGGCAAACCCGTGGTCGACTTTACGAATTCACTGTTCAACAAACTGTTCGGCGCCGATACCGAGGAGATACCGTACTCGGCGGAAGAGAGCCTCGTATTCTCCAAAAAAGCGGATTTCAGAGAAGACGTCAAAGTCCGCGTTCATATTTGCGAAGGCGACGGAGACAAAAGAGAAAACGACGAAAAAGAATATATAGCCGAAGAGATACTGAAACTCGTCGGAACCGGCAAAAGAGACGACGGTCAACCGTTAGAGTTCGGCGATATCGCGATACTCTGCAGAAGAGAAGCGGGGTGCGCGGCGATCGAAAAAAAGCTGAAAGAAAAGGGCATACCCGTATCTTCGGCGTCTAAAAAGGGCTTTTTCAACGCGCCCGAGGTCATGCTCGCGGTCAGCCTGCTTACCGCGATCGACAATCCGTTACGCGATATACCGCTCGTTTCCGTCATGAGAAGCCCGCTTTTCGGATTCAGTACGGAAGAACTCGCGCTCATTCGCAAAGCGGCTGAAGACGTACCGTTCTTCGAAGCCGTCGAAGCGTACGCAAAGACCGGCAACGGCGCAAAATGCAGGGAATTCACAGAAAAACTCGCGCTCTACAGAAATAAGAGCAAAAAACTCAGCCTTGAAAAATTCATCCGTTATCTGTTCGGCCAGACCGCGATCATGACTCTCGCGTTCAATAAAAAAGACGCCGGCAGCAGAGAAGCGCGTAAGGCGAATCTGCGTAAGATATACGACCTCGGCAGAAGCTTCGAATCATATTCGTTCGGCGGACTTTCCGACTTCGTCGCCTATTGCGACGACCTCGTCAAAAACGATAAGGACGGAGTTATCGTGCCTGCCGTCGAAGAAAAGGGCTGCGTGACCGTTCAGACGCTGCATAAATCCAAAGGTCTCGAATATCCCGCCGTGTTTTTATATGCGGCGAACGCCGAATTCAAAAAGAACGGCGGTGCGGCAGTCGACAGACGGCTCGGCCCCGCCTTGAAGATCAGGCTCGGGGAAGATTCCGTCAAAGGTCCGATATATGAGGCGATCGACAGAAAGGTCAAAGACGACGGCATAAGAGAAGAGATGCGCCTGCTATACGTGGGCGTCACCAGAGCGCGCAAATACCTGTATATCACCGGCAAAAGCAAAGATCCGGTCAGCTTCGGCGGCAGAGTGAGCCTTGAGAGGATAACCGAGTGCAAGAGCCATCAGGACCTGGTATGTCTCTGCGCCGCAGAAGGCGAGACCGCTTTCAGCGTGTGTGAATCGGTTGAAAAAGCGACTGAGGAACAGCAAACCGTACCCGGTGAAGAAAACCCCGCCGTTTATTCGGTCGATAAAGATTTTGAAGCGAAGGTCAGAGAAGAGCTCGCGTTCGTTTATCCGCATAAAGAACTTTCAAATGTGCCGAACAAAGTCGCCGTTTCAAAGCTCTATCCGGCGCTGCTCGACGAAGACGAAACGGTTTGCGATATCGGACCCGATACCGAAATACCGATACTTTTGCCCGGCGAGGAAGATACGGATAAAGCGACCGCCTCTTCGCGCGGCACCGCAACGCATATATTCATGCAGTTCTGCGATCTGCAGCGCGCCGAAGCCGGCGTCAGGGAAGAAGCGGAGAGACTTATCCTCAAAGGCTTTATAAACAAAGAGAGCGCCGATCTGATCTATGAAGACGAGCTGCAAAGATTCTTTACGTCTGACCTATACAGAAGAATGAACGGCGCGAAAAATGCCGGCAGGCTCTTTTACAGAGAGTTCCGTTTCAATATAGGTCTCGACGCGGCCGACTTCACGACCGATCCGGACCTTCAAAAGAAACTTGCAAACGAAACTCTGCTCGTTCAGGGCGTAGTCGACTGCTTTTTCGAAGAAGAGGACGGCACCGTTACCGTCTGCGACTACAAGACCGACCGCGTAAGAAAAAACGGCGTCGGGGATTTCAAAGCCCGCCACCGTCTGCAGCTTACGTATTATAAAAAGGCGATCGAACGCATAACGAAAAAGAAAGTCGGCAGACTCGTTCTTTATTCGTTCTGTTTAGGTGAAGAAATATCTCTTTGAGCGTTTTCATATTCCGAAATAAGCTCCCGTATCCCGTCCGCGGTACGGAGCTTATTTCTGTCTATACGCGTGGGATAAAGAACTATGCCGCGGTCTTCAAGCGCTGAAAAAAGCTCTATCACGGCAAAAGAATCGAGAAGTCCCGATTCGATAAGATCGACGCCGGGCTCAAATACCGCCTCGTCTTCACATATTTCATAAAGAAGTTTCGTTACGTCCGTCATTTCGCGTTCCTCAGATCGAGCTTGCCGCCGTTATCGGGCGGCGGGTTTTCCAATCTCTTTATTTTTTTAGGGATCATGTATTCGGGCAGCGTTTCGCGAAGCGCCGATCTGACGTATTCCTCAAGGCCGTCGCCTTCGCCGTATACGTAAGCGACGGTATGCTTTACCTCGCCTTCATCGGTGTATTTCGCTTTTACGGCGCACA
>JAEEJH010000158.1 GCA_016281775.1 Clostridiales bacterium
AGCGATGTCTATGGACTTGCCGTTGACGGAACCGGTCATCGGGTCAAGACGGGCTATCGTGCCGTCCCAGATAGAATCCATGGATTCCGGGAACGGTTTGGAAAGATCCACGACCACGAAGTGCCATTCGCCGTCTCTGGTGAGACCGGCGCTCTGTGCGTGCGGTTCGGCTATCTTGAGATAGAAGTCTATCGTGTTGACGCCTTCATCGCCCGTTCTGTATTTGACAACAGCGTATTTCGCGTCGACGCCGGGATTCAAAGGTTCCGGGAAAGCGAAGAACGGGTCGTCGCCGGAAGCGGTGAACGTTACGTAACCGTCTTTCTTTTCAGCGGTAACGGTGTTTGCGCCGGTGTTGTTCTCGAACAGCTCGTAGAGTTTGTCAGCGTCTACTCTGAGAGCTGCGCTCGCAGACGCGCTTACGCAGAGAGCTACCGTTATAACGGCAACGATTGCAAGTGCTAAGAATTTTTTCATTTTGCTTTTTTCTCCTTTGTTAAATTTATGTGCGTTATATAAAACGAACATATTAATACTTTGAACATATTTTACCATTCTTATTTTATTTTTTCAAGTAAAAACATATAACTTTTTCGACATTTTTTCGATTTTTTCACAATTCGGCAATATGATCACGTTTATTTTCATTTCAGCCAGACGACCGGTCCGAACAGTCCCGACCGGGGGATCGCCAGGTAAGCCGAGAAGCCGTCGCGCACGGCGTTGGCGAGAGTGTTCGACACCTCGACGACAAGTTCGTTTTCGCCGGTGCGGAGCGCGTCCGAAAGATCGTAAGTATACGGCGGGCATATCCTTACTCCGCAGTCTTTGCCGTTGCAGAACAGACGCGAGGTCTGCCCGACTTCACCGAGAGCGATGCCGCGGACGCCGTCGGGGACCGCGGTGCGGCAGATATATCTTATCCTGCCTGAAAAATCGGGCCTGTTTTTTATATCGGTTATATCGGGCAGCGCGCCGGACGGTACGTTTTCTTTATACGTTTCATATCCGTTCATATCGGTATACGGCGCAAGTTCGATTTTGAAATTCAAACGCGCCTCCGATACGGGCTTCATTGCCGGCTTTTCTTCGATACCGTCGAGGCCGCCGTCGGAGCGGTCGAACACGGCTATGACGGACTGATACGGCTCAAGATCGAGCGTCAGTCTGCCGTCTTCGGTCTTTTTCTTATATACGTTATCGTTAAGCAGATCGAGGATCGCGCAGCAGTTTGCGTCTTTTACCGAATTAAGATGCAGAACGGTATGTACGGGCTGTGACGTCGATTCGTTTACGAACATATATATATCCGATCCGCCGTCGGTATAATGCGTACAGCGAAGCAGATGATGGCCGCCTCCGACGGTTATATCTCTTACGATCACGCGATCGACTTCGGAGATCAGCTCTTCCGGTTTCGTATCGAAGCTCATGCGGATCACGCGTACGCCGCGTTTTTCCATATCGGCAAAGGCTTTTTCAAGTTTTTCGGGCAGTTTTACGTACGCAGGCACGATCAGGCAGCCGTACGTTTCGTCTCCGACTCTGAGTCTGCCGTTCTCCGCCTCGGCTTTATAAACGCGCGAACCGGCTTCTACGAAGCAGTCGGCGGGCAGGATATCGAAATCTATGTGTTCGTCGTACAGTATTTTCGCCGGTACCTGCGAATACATCGATCCCGCTTCTCCGTTATACCACTCGGCGTCGGCGTGATAGAGTATCGCCGCGTCGGCTTTATGTACGCCGGACGAGAGCAGATGCGCGGCGCGGTTGCCGTAGTTCATCAGCTTCGTGAATCCCTCGAACTGCGGATCGAGCCGTTCCACGCCGAAATGCGGCGGGCAGTCGGGATCCGGAAACAGAGGTGAAAACGCGTGCGGCACGAAATAATTGACGCCGCGGACGAGCAGATGGTCGAGCAGCCATTTCATGAACGGAGCGCCCTCCGCCCAGCCGAACGCTCCGAAGACTTCGCACATCGCGCGGCCTTTCATCTGCGTACCGATATGGGCAAACGACGAGGCGAGCTTTGCGAGAACGTAATCAAAGAACGCGGGGTCTGCCCTGTTGCCCGCCGTTATCGCGGTATGGATATAATCGGACATACCGGGGATTATCTGATGAAGGACTATATCGACGCCGCTCATGTGCTGACCGTCGAGGGAGCGGTAATAATGGCCCGCGCTCCAGCCGAGACGGGCGTGCGAATTCATGTCTTCTATGATATGGCCGATATATTCGACGTTATGCGCTTCGCACCAGTCGCCGAGCTGCCTCGTGAAACAGTCGCGGTAGAGCCTGGTGACGGCGTCCATATACGCGTGGCGCACCTCGCCTGTGACGGCGCCGAGATCGAACCACAGAGCCGGAAGGAGCGGCAAAGGATCCGTACCGAGCGCGTCTCTCATCATATCGACAACTCTTTCGTTATAAGGCAGACCGAGACCGGGCATACCCACGGTCCAGTTGTAGACGCGTTCCGAGGTATGCGCGCCGAACCACGTGTTGCCGAAAGACGGCTCGTCCGAGAAAAAACCCGCTACCGTATTGCCGAAGTATTTGCCGTAATGCTCGTAATGCGTTTCGTACACTGCGTCGACGAGCAGCTTTACCGATTCTTCGCGGAGCATATCGATATAGTCGTTTCTTCCGATACCCTGCCGCGATTTATAGAGAAAGAATATGCGGTAACAGCCTTCGGGCAGCGAAAACTGAAGAAAATGTTCAGACCGCCCGTCTCCGAGGTCGATCGGCTCGGGCAGGCATCCCTCGTCGTCGCCGGTTCTTTTATACGCGTAAACACCGAGAAGGACGTTATCGTCGTTATCCGGTCCTGCCGTGAGCAGGGCGTCGTGAAGTGGTCCCGTCACGTCGACGTGACGCTCGGTGAAATTCCATTTGCGAAGCTCCGGATGATCTTTGACCGCTCCGTTTGCGTGGCCGGTCGGAAAGTGATCGTCGTCGAGTATCCAGACTTTCATTCCGCGTTTTTCGCATTCGGCGATGATCAGGTCCATATCCCGCCACCAGCCCGGGCCGCAGAAGTCCTTATGCGGGCGCGATTCTACGCAGAGCGCGCGGCAGCCGCTTTCGTATATCAGCTGCACCTGTTCCGGTATCTTTTCATAGTGGTCGCCGTGCTGCCAGTAAAACGGGAGCATATAGTTGTCTTCTTTGCCGTGAAGTACGTCGTACAGCCTTTTGTTCATGATCGGTCCCCTTTATGATTATTCTTGATTCCATTATAGCTTACCGCGCGGTTTTGTCAATCGTATTCCGAAAATTCGAAAAAACAATTTGATTTCGTGTAAAATAAGGTGATTTTTTTACAAAAAGGTATTGACAAAAGCGTTTTATTGTGATATAATTCGCGTGTTATCCAAAGACAGCAGGTTACGGTAAAAGCTCTACGCTTTCCTGCCGAGGAGAAAATGCAATGATTTTTTATCGGCTTTCCTTCTCTTTTGGGACGGAAAGCTTTTTTTCTCCCTCCTGTCACGGAAATTCATACGGAGGTAAAACAAATGGCAAAAGAGAAAACAATCGCCGCGAAAGCGAAGATCGTCGAAGAACTTGCGGAAAAGGTAAAAGCGGCAAGCTCGGCAGTTATCGTCAACTACGCCGGTATCACCGTCGAAGACGACACGAAACTGCGTAAAGCTCTGCGCGAAGCCGGCGTTGATTACTCGGTAATCAAGAATACGATGACTCTGCGCGCGCTGCAGTCTCTCGGCTACACCGAATTCGGCGATGTTCTCACAGGTATGACCGCTGTTGCGCTCGGCAGCGACGAAGTGTCTGCCGCCAAGATACTCAAAGAGTACGATACGAAAGTACAGACGTTTGAGATCAAGGCCGGTATATGCGACGGCAAAATGCTCGACCGTGACGGAGTTCTCGCTCTCGCCGATATCCCGTCTAAAGAGGTCCTTATCTCTAAGATGCTCGGCAGCTTGAACGGTCCGCTCTACAAACTGGCAATCGCTCTTCAGGCGGTCGTCGACAAGAATTCCGCTCCCGCAGAAGCTGCGGAAGCACCCGCCGAAGCTCCCGCTTCGGACACACCCGCCGCGGAATGATCCGCAAACAAACAATAATTTAAATGGAGGAAAATCAAAATGGCATCCGAAAAAACCACTGCTATACTTGACGCAATCAAAGAACTTACGATACTCGAACTCGCTGACCTCGTAAAAGAGATCGAAGCCGAATTCGGCGTTTCCGCCGCTGTTTCGGTAAGCGCAGGCCCCGCCGCCGCTGAAGCTGCTCCCGCAGTCGAAGAAAAGACCGAATTCACCGTTATCCTTAAGGGATACGCCGACGACAAGAAAATGGGCATCATCAAGCTCGTTAAAGAAGTCACCGGTCTCGGCCTCAAAGACGCGAAAGACCTCGTCACCGAAGCTCCGAAGCCCATCAAAGAGGGCGTCGATAAAGCGACGGCTGAAGACCTCGAAAAACAGTTCACCGCTATCGGCGCTGAGATCGAGATCAAATAATTATCTCCGTAACAAAAAGCAAGACGCCGCAAGACGTCTTGTTTTTTTGCCGTAATGTATCTACACACCTCCCCGTATTACTCATACGGGGGATCGCCGGAATAGAACGGCTTACACTTTGCGCGAAGCGCACGCGGCGGGCGTCCCCCCACCGCCCCGCCGCGCGATTATATTTGTGCGGAACCGGTAACCTTATTCACTATTCACTTTTACCTCTTACTTCACGCTGGCATCGCGCCCCAAAGGAAGTGAAACGACTTTGGGAGGGGTTAAGGGGGTTTGGGGGTTGTAGGGGTGGGCACCCCCAAGGGGGACGCGGTACGCGTCACACGGACCGTCGGCTTTGCCGACACCTTAACCCGGCGTAAGCCGGATTTCATCGCGGAGCGATTTCACCCGACAATGTCGGATTTCACACGGCGAAGCCGTATTTCACTGCGACCCCGTCGCCTGCGGGGACTCCGCGCGCGAGATCACGGAAAGGAAGCGGATTGAACCCTCGCGCCCCAAAGTTAGTAAAACGACTTTGGGAGGGGTTAAGGGGGCTTGGGGGCTGCGAACGAAGTGAGCAAGGGGTGGGAACGGGGTTCCCCGAAAATGAGCTCGCCGAGTTTTCGGGGGTTCACGGTGGGTAACCCCCAAGAGCGGTGAAACAGAAAAAAGCGTCCGCTTCGACGAAGCTTTAATTATCAAATAAAAAAATCCGTCTTCCGACGGATCTTTTTACCTTATTATTCGGCGTCTTCGGGTTTTTCTTCCGCGGGAGCTTCGGCAGCTTCTTCGACGGGAGCTTCGATAGTTTCTTCAACGGGAGCTTCGACAGCCGCTTCAACAGCTTCTTCAACGGGAGCTTCAACGACCTCTTCGACGGTCTCAACGACTTCTTCAGCTTCGAGTTCGGGTCTTTCGACCTTTTCGGGTTTAGCCGGCGCGAAGTGTTTTGCCTTCTGGAGTCTGGTGACCTCCGCGTCGTACGGCAGAAGCGCTACCTGACGCGCTCTCTTGATAGCCGTGGTGAGCTCGCGCTGATGTCTCGCGCAGGTGCCCATGACTCTTCTCGGAAGGATCTTGCCTCTCTCGGAAACGAATCTTTTGAGTTTATCAACGTTTTTGAAATCTATTGATTCGCATTTTTCGGCGCAGAACGCACAGACTTTCTTTCTTCTGCGGACGTTGTTGCGGATCGGTTTCTGTTCTCTGTCCATAAAAATCATTCTCCTTTATAAATTTTAGTCCGCTCAGAACGGGAGATCGTCGTCATCGACTTCTTCAAACTTTGTTTCTCCCGCGTCAAGCGTTGAGTACGCCGGCGTCTGAGGCGCGGCGTCGGTCGGGAATTCGCGCGAAGAGCCGTCGCCCTTTGAGTCAACGAACTGTATCTCGTCAACTATGACTTCGGTGGCATATCTCTTTGCGCCCTGATTGTCAGTCCACGAACGGGTCTGGATGCTGCCGACGACGCAGACCGAAGAGCCTTTTCTGAAATACTTTGCAAGAAGCTCCGCCTGCTGACGCCATGCGACGCAGTTGATGAAATCAGCCTGGGGCTGTTCGCCTGCGCGCGAAAATCTTCTGTTCACCGCGACGGTGAACGAGCAGACGGAAATATCGCCGTTCTGCGTTTTCTTGAGTTCCGGGTCGGCGGTAAGTCTGCCGCCGAGGATCACTTTGTTGAAATTGAAGTTTGCCATGTTACACCTCTTACTTGTCAAGTCTTACGACTATCGAACGCATGATGCCGTCGGTGATATTGAATATACGCTCGAGTTCGGGAGTGAAATCCGGTTCGCTCTCGAAGTTGATGAGTACGTAGTAACCGTCAGCTTTTTTGTCAATGGCGTAAGCGAGTTGGCGTATGCCCCATCTGTCGACCTTTTCGACCGTGCCGTTTGCCGCGATGAGATCGCTGAATTTATTAACGACGGCGTCGATGCCCGCTTCGTCAAGCGAGGGGTCCACGATGAACAGGGTCTCGTATTTTCCTTGTACCTTTTCCATTTTTATTAACCTCCTTCTGGACATAAGTCCGCACGTAAATGCGGCAAGGAGAAAGCCTTAAAGGCTTCCTGAAGAGCGATTATATCATATTATTTCGGATTTGTCAATATATAATATAAATAAATTTCGTTGAATTTGAGATTTTTTAATAGAAAAAAGAGATTTGATAAATTTGCCCCTTAAATATCAAAAAAACTCTTGACTGTATATTCTTTTTGGTGTATAATAAACAAAAAACCGAATGAAAGGATAAAATAATGAAAAAGACAGCGACCATTTTGCTTGCGTTACTGCTCGTTTTGGCGGAGTTGCTCTTTGTTTCGTGCACCGAAAAACCGTCGGTAGATCCCGCCGGTTCGGAAAAAGTGTCCGAAACTGAGGTGCAGACGGTGGTCACCGAGCCGGTCGAGACCGACAGGCTGTACGCCGACGTGCCTGATGATCTGAGCTTCGACGACGAAGAAGTCACCTTCCTCGTAATAGACGGCAACTTCAACGGCGCCGACTGGGAAAGCCAGGATATCTATGAAGAGCACGATTCCGACGAACCGATCGCATCCGCGGTGTTCAGAAGAAACGCGGCGATAGAAGAGAAATATCACGTCAAGATAGCGCAGGTCGAAGTGACCAATACGTCCGAAACGGCGAGAAAGTCGATCAAGGGCGGTCTTGACGAATACCAGGTCCTTATGTGCGACACGAAAGGCACGCTCACGCTCGCGACGCAGAAATATCTGCGCGACCTGAACGAAGTCGGCGGTATCGACCTCAGAAATCCCTGGTGGGATCAGAATATGAGAGTCAACTGCTCCATCGCGGGCAAGAACTTCTTTGCCACGGGCGACATATCCATAATGGACAACGACGCGACGTGGGTACTTATGTTCAACAAGAAGATCCACAATGACTACGACCTTGAAGACATCTACGATCTGGTAAATAAGAACAAATGGACCTATGACAAGATGCTCGAGATGATGGAAGCGGTCGCCGGCAACGGCAAAGGCAAAGCCGACGCGGGCAAGACCGGGTCCGACTGGGAGCACGATACGTTCGGCTTCGTGACCCACAACTCTTCGCTTACCGCTCTGTATTACGCGGCGGGTCAGACAGTCGTGGGCAAAGACGACTCCGATATACCTTACTTCAACGACGAACAGAATCCGAAACTCAGAGAGCGTACCGAGCTCGTGCTCGCAAAGAGCATTAAGATCTGGGGCGAAGGCAAGAGCGAACTCACCTGGTCCGCCGACGCCAACGGTCAGGGCGCGGTCGAGCTCCAGCAGGTATTTGAAGAGGGACGTTCTCTCTTCCTCGGCGAAGTCATGCAGCTCGTCTTCCGTCTGCGCGCCATGCCGATAGACTTCGGTCTCGTACCTTACCCGAAATTCGACGAGGCGCAGGAAAACTACGGTCACTTCGTGCATTCGACCTCCGCTCTGCTCTCGATCCCGACCTCCTGCAAGAACTATGAAAAGGTCTCGTATCTTGTAGAAGCGATGGCGTGCGAATCCATGTACACGCTGACCAAGGCTTATTATGAAACGGCGCTTGAAGGCAGTTACTTCCGCGATCCGGAATCCGCAGATATGCTCCCGATCATCCTCGCTTCGCGTACTTTCGATCTCGGCTCGGTCTATATGTTTGACTGGGGCAACATCGGTTCTTCGTTCACAAGCTGTCTGTCAAGCGGCAAGACCGCTTACGCATCCACCGTCGCCGGTAAATTCAAATCCGGCAACAAAAAGATGGCGAACGACGTGAAGAAACTCGAAGCCGCGGGCAGCTGATAAAGCGAACCCTCTTTCAAAATCAGAACATAAAAAACGCGCCCCGCGGTCGTATCCGCGGGGCGTATTTTATCTTAACCGTACCGGTCAGCCGTATATCATACTTCGTCAGTTCACGGCTACTGTAAGCGCTTTGTACGGTTTGACGTACGAATCGGACGTTCTGCCGTTGCCTATTACGCCTTCGGAGTTGTTGCCCCAGACGTATACTTCGCCGTTCGATCTTATCGCCGCCGAGTAATGCGTGCCGGCGCCGCAGGAAACGCAGTCTTCCATAATCAGATACGGTGAGAATTTGTTCTGCATATCCGACGCTATCTGCCCGTAGTTGTTCAGCCCGTAGCCGTAGACTTTGCCGTCTTCGGAGAGCATGATCACGTGCTCATCCTGGATATACGCCGCTTTCATATTCTCCGCTATCTTCGTGAGCGTCGCCGCGGATTCGCCCGCGTTGAAGCTCGTCGGACTGCGCCAGCCGAAGTAATAGCAGTTGCCGTCGTTATCTATCGCAAGGCAGTTGTGCTGGCCCGTCGAGACGAATCTGAATCCGCTGCCGAGCAGAAGCGGCTCGTCGATTATCTCTTTGTAATCGGCTTTGAATTTGTTCCATCTGTTGTCGCCTAAGACGTACAGGTCGCCGTTTGATTTGATGTAGACCGTATGGCGTCTGCCGGCGGCCGCCGCAACGACGTCGGTCTCGATCTTCGTAACGGTATTCACCGCTCCGCCGAGATTGTTCCTGCCGAGCTGACCGTAGACGTTGTTGCCGACGCCGTACATATCGCCGTTTTCGGCTATCAGTATCATATGGTCCAAACCGCACGATATGTCTTTGACCTTGAAATCAAGATCAAGTTTGGTAAGTACGGTCTTCTCTCCTCCTCTGCCGAGCTGAGACGACGAGTTGCTGCCGACGGTGAAAACTTCGCCCGTCGGGCGCAGTATCGCCGTCATCGGCGAATCGCCCTCGGTGCCGCCCATCGACGTGGCGACTTTGATCACGCCGGTCGCAACGACGGTCGGCGTAGTCATATTGGCTGTCGTCTTTACGCAGTTCTGCCCGTTTTCGTTGGCGCCCCATGCGTAGAGAGTTCCGTCGGCGTCGAGCACGAATACGCTCCTCGATCCGGTGACTACCGCGGGCTCTGTCTTCATTGACGCTTTTCTCGTCATTATCACGACGGTCTGCGCTCCGTTTACCGTAAAGACTATATTGCCGGTCGTATACGGCCTTACGGCGCCGGTCGACAGCACAGCCTTGACGCCGAGGAATTCATAGCCTTCTTTAACTGTCACGTTCACGTTGATCCTGTCGCCGTTATTGACCGTCGCCGAGTACGACGAGCCGGTCATCTTTTCGCCGTTCAGCGTTACCTCCGCTCCGGACGGGTCGTTCACGACGTTGAACGTGAGCTTCTCGATATGGAAGAACTCTTCCATATGCGCTATCGTCTTCTCTTTGCGGTTGGTCATGAAGTAACGTATCGACTGTATTTCGGATTCGAATTTCGAAGGAGATCCGCCGTCGCCGGGCCATCTTTTGAAATGGAGCGGCATGATGTTCTTTACCGCCTGATACATTTCTTCAAGCACCGGGAGCGTTACCGACGTGTCGAATACCGTGTCGGCGCATTCGTAGAAACGGTCTATGAACTTCTGTTTGAACGTCGCGTTGCGCAGCATTCTGTTGAACATCCTGCCCGCTATCGTTCCTTCCGTTATGGCGTAGGTGAACATATTCGTGTCTATGTTCGTTTCAAGACCGACGCCCATATCCATATCGCAGAGCACGAAACGCCATTTCGTATCGTTTGTCTTGCTGTTTTCGTTTTTATTGCGCCATACTTTTACGTTGTTCCACGGCCAGTCGATATTTGCAAGATACATCGAACCGACGAAGAAATCTATCATATTGTCAATATCAATCCTGTCGGAGACGTATTTGAAATTATCGTCTTTCGATAAATCAGTATTTTCGATATATGAAACGAGCTGGTGGAACGGTTTTTCGTCCCCCTCGTTGCCGTCGTTTACGGTGTACGGCGTGTTGCCGTTGCCGGTGACGAGCGGCGACGGAGATTCAAGCATAACGAAATCTTCCTCGGGTATGCCGTAATGCGATTCAAAATACTTTGTGTCGTATCTTTCACGCATATTGTATACGCCCCAGAATTCACCGTTTATGAAGAGCAGCGCCGGTCTGTACGTCATTATCGGCACGTTGAGAGGCTTGCAGAGCTTCTGCATATACGCGTCGCGTATGTGCGAGCGGCTGCTGTCGTTGCCGGAGTTCCTGAGCAGTATACGCTTATACTCGGTCACGCCGTCTTCCGCTTCGCCACGGAAAATATCGTATTTCAGTTTCGACGGATTGCCCGTCACGTTCGGATCGGCTTTTTCTTTAAAATACGCTCTTATCGATTTTGCATTGAAGCCGAGCGAACCGTTGCCGTTGAGGGCGATCTCAACGTATGACGCCGAAACGCGCGAACCGTCCGTCTCGAACAGCTCGAGATACGCCGTGCGGCGCAGCTTGGTAGTGAAAGGGCTGTTCATCTGCAGGTTATACATGCCGTTTTCACTGCTGATGAAATCGTCCGGCGGAAGCGACATCGAGATGACCGCGGTGTCGTAGCTCTTCATCTTGTCCGTTATAAAGTACGTATTCGTGACGACCTGAGTCACGGTGCTGCCCTTCTTCGCGCACGCTTTTATGACGTATGCGCCGAGCTGTTTTGATACGGAAGGATTTCTGAACCCCATGACCGTGTTGCACTGTCTTGTCAGATATCCCCACGACATAAGCGACGTGTCGGTGAGCTTTATCGAACCGGTATATTTTTTGCCGGATTTGGCGGGATCCGTGCCGTCGGTCGTGTAGTAGATCGTATATCCGGAAAGCGCTTTGAGTTTGAGGTCAAAGCCGTCGTTATAAAATCCGGATCCGTGCGAGAACTCGACGACATTGGAGGTCGCCGTCAGCGTATTGTTGACGTCGCCCTTCTGGCACATCGGCGAATGGTCGCAGATATCGTTCGCACCGGCGGATTTGTAATTGAACAGCTCGTACTTTGCGTTTTTTGACGTCTTGTACGCCGATTTGTTCTTCGATATGCCGACAGCCGTGTTCTTATCGCTCGAAGCGGTCTGCGTGCCTATAAAATAAGTATAAATATTCTTATCCGTGTTCAGTTTCGAAACCGACGGCGAATAACCGTTCTTCGCTACGGCGAGTATTATCTCTTTGTTGTCGAGCACCAGATTCCACGATCTGTCGTAATAAGAGATCTTTAGCTTTTCGTAAGCCGTATCGTACTCCGCGCCTTTCGCTCCGCGCGCTTCGGCGCATCTTATGAGATAACTCGACGAGGGGAGCATCGTAACGTCGGGAAGCGTGAACTTCGTAAACTTCGACGTGCTCTTGTCGTAGCTGAACACGGCGAGCCCGTTCAGGTCAAGCTTGAGGTTCGACGTGTTGTAAAGCTCGATAAAGCTGTATCTGATCGGAGTGTCGTTGTTCTGACCCGTGCCGTAGACCTGTCTGAACATCAACGCCGACGGATCGGCTTTTTCTTCGGGCGCCGGCGGTTCGGTAACGGCTTCGGTAGGCGCCTCGGTCGGAGCTTCCGTAGGAGCTTCGGTGGACGCTTCGGTAGGAGCTTCCGTTAAAGCTTCGGTGGGCGCCTCGGTCGGAGGCTCTGTCGGCGCTTCGGTCGGCTGCTCCGTCGGCGGCTCGGTATCCGGGTCCGTCTGCGGATCGGTCTGTTTATCCGTTTCCGTCTGCGTTTCAGCTGCCGGCTCCGTATTGACCGAGACGGCGACCGTCGCAGAAGGCGCGTCTGTCAGCGTATCGGCTCCGACGTTCGTATCACAACCCGTGAAAACGGGCAGTGAAAGAGCCAAAAACAATATCAAAGCCGTAATTTTTCTGAATTTCATCTGATCCTCCTGTCGATCATCAGTTTGCCTTGCGGTAGCCGTCAGCCGTAATGACGAAGCCCGCGTTTTCGGTCGTGATAACGGTATTACCGTCCGTTATCAGCACCGCCTCGAAATCGTATTTGACGTATAATTCATCCAAAAGCGAAGGATTGGCGAACAGCGCCGTGGAAAGCGCGTCCGACACCGCTCCGTCATCGGATATCACGGTACACGAACGGACGCCGCTCTGCGCCGGCATACCCGTTGAGGTATCTATTATGTGATGGTACCTTTTGCCTTCGTATTCGAAATATCTTTCATAGTCGCCGGACGTGGATACGATACCGTGACGGATAAGGGTATAACCTATCACCGTATCGCCATCGGGCGATCTTATGCCTATTTTATAGCCGGAACCGTCCGGCTTGTCCCCTATGACGGCTATACTGCCGCCGAACGACGCAAAGCCCGATCTTACTCCGAGGCTCTGCATTTTTTTGACCGTCAGCTCGGCTATACAGCCTTTTGCGACGGCGCCGAGGTCGAATTTCAGTTCTTTCGGTTTGCTCACCGTGCCGTTATCGGCAGTCACTTTTCCGTAACCGCACAGCTCTTTAGCTTCATTTATCGCCTGCGCGTCGGGCGGGACGCCTTTTTCCGTCGCCTCATCCCATAACGCGGTAAGCGCGCCGGCGGTTATATCGAACGCGCCGCGGGTATCGGCGCATAAACCGAGAGATTTTACTATAAGCCCGTACAGTTCGTCGGAAGGAGACGAGGTCTCTTCACCGTTCAGCTTATACAGTTCGGAGCCTTCGTCAGTCTTTGAGTAGATCAGTTCGAGTTCCTTTACGTACTCTTCGGCTCCTTCGGGGATCTGCCCGTAGATCTTGAATTCTATGACGGTATCAAGAGCGAAAAACGTTCTGCTCTCCGTTTTGCCGCACGAGCACAGTAAAAGCACCGCTGATATTATAATGATCGCTGTCAGTTTTTTCATATCTTTTTTAAACGTTTGTCGATCAGCAGAAGAATAAAGCCGGTTATCGATCCCGTCACGGCTGACGATGCGAGCAGCACCGGCAGATACGACAAGGGCGCGGCGGAGCCGAGCAAAAGACACGCCGCGGCGGTCTGCCCTGTATTATGCGCGGCGGCGCATACGACCGAAATGCCGACAAACGAAAGCTTTTCGGATAAAGTATACTTTAAAACGATCGCGAAAACGATCGAAAAAAGGGCGCCGGTCAAAGAAAATACGAGAGCCGTGACCGAAAAGAATATAAGATTTACGGTAAGACACTTGATCACGGCGACGGTAACGGCCTCCGCCGCGCCGTATCTGTAAAGCAGAAACAGTATGACGATATTCGCAAAGCCGAGTTTTATGCCCGGCAGAGGTATCACCGCCTGTATCGGTATAAGCGATTCGAGCACCGATACGGCTATGGCGAGCGCGCACGTCACGGCGCACACGGCTATTCTGCCGGTCCGTTTATCCCGCGACATAATCGTAATCTCCGTCCCCGACCGTTATGACGACGCGCGCCGGCATACAGACGATGTTACCCGTATGCGTATGAACGCAGATCTGATCGCGGCAGGTACTGTTTGTCACGCTGACCTTGCCGTCGCGTATCAGAACGGTGAGGTTTATTCCGTTTTCGTAAAGCTCGATCTGCCTGTTTTCGCTCAGCGGATATTCGTAAACGGCGTTTTCACAGCTTATCCGCACCGTGTCGGCGCCTCGCGGAACGAGCGCGAAAGCGAGTATCACCGCGGCGGCTATGACTGCCGCTATCGGAATAATATCGGCCTTTTTCACGACGGATCTCCTTTCGCGTGAAATCTGCGCGGAGTTTTGGCAACGCAGAAACAGCTTACCGATACCGCTCCGTCAAGCTTGCACAAAGCCGCGCACGATACCGCGGTCGCGCCGGTAGTGACGATATCGTCGATCAGTATGACGCGTTTGCCGCTGAGCTGCCCTTTATACTTTTCGGGGATGACGTAGCTTTTATAGGCGTTTTCTCCCCTGCCCCGTTCGGACAGCTTCTTCTGCTCTTTGCCGTGAACGTTCTTTATCCCTTCGAAAAGCGGTATGCCGAGGTCTTTGCTTACGGTCTTCGCAAGCAGATAAGCCTGATCGTGACCGTACTTTTTTCTCGCGGTCCTGTTCCTCTGCGGATAGGCTATAACGCAGCCGCCGTCCGAAAGATCGGCTTTTCTGAAGATCAGCATTTCAAGTTCTCTGCCGATGAACGCGAAAAGATCTTTGTCGGACGTGTTCTTGATGCCGAATATCAGTTTCTTGACGGCGTCGCCGTCGTACAGTGTAAGCGATCTGCACGTATCGAGCGTACGGCTCTTGTTGTACTGCAGCTCGCAAATACAGTTGTCGGGCGTCTGCCTGCAGACCGGGCAAGGCGTCTCTTTCTCCTGTTCCCAGAGGGAACGGCACTTTTCACAGAAGCATACGCGGTCCGCCGTCGCTTCGATCAGTTCGCCGCATACGGCGCATCTCGGAGGGTAAACGAGCTTCAGTATCAGATCGGCGAAGCTCATTGCGAAAAGTTCTCGAGTCTCTGACGAAGAGACGTATAGCGCAGCGCGTGGCGGTTGTTGTCTACCATATCGTTGACGGTCTGCGCGTCGCCGACCATTATGACCATTTTCTGCGCCCGCGTGACCGCCGTGTAAAGCAGATTGCGCGTGAGCAGACGCGGACTGAACCGGAACGACGGGATTATGACCGTTTTATATTCGCTGCCCTGACTCTTATGCACGGTCACGGCGTAAGCGTGCTCGAGCTCGTCGAGGAGCGAGAAATCGTATTCGGTGATGCGGTCGTCGAAATCTATCGTGAGAAATTCCGCGGCGTTGTTGACTTTTATTATTTTTCCGATATCGCCGTTATAGATACCTACGCCCTGAGCGCCGTTTTTCTCCCACGTTATATCGTAATTGTTTTTTATCTGCATAACCTTGTCGCCTTCTCTGAAGGTGACGCCGTGAGCTTTTTTCTCTTTTTTTGACGGCGACGGAGGATTCAGCGCGCTCTGCAGTCTGATATTCAGAGCTTCAACGCCGCAGCAGCTCAGTCTCGTCGGGGTGATGACCTGAAGCGAATCGAGTATCTCCTCCCCGAATCTCTTCGGCAGACGGGTTTTGCAGAGCTGTACTATCGTCTCCGCCGTATCTTCTTCGCTGTTTCTTTTGAGAAAGAAGAAATCGCTCGATCTGTTATCGAGATCGGGATATTCGCCGTTGTTTATCATATGAGCGTTAGTCACGATGCGGCTCTCTTTAGCCTGACGGAATATCTCCGTGAGATGTACCGTGTTCACGGTGTCGGAGGCTATTATATCAGCAAGCACGTTGCCCGCGCCGACTGACGGGAGCTGGTCCGCGTCGCCTATCAGTATCAGCTTCGCGCCCGGTTTGATCGCGTCGAGAAGCGCCTCCATAAGCAGGATATCTATCATAGACGCTTCGTCGATGATTATGTAGTCTTCCGTCAGCAGATTGTTTCTGTTTTTCGTAAACTGCTGTTTTTCTCCCGCGGTATACACGACCTCGAGCAGTCTGTGTATCGTCTTCGCCTCCTGCGAGGTCGCCTCGGACATACGCTTGGCGGCTCTGCCGGTAGGCGCGGCGAGCGCGTATTTGAGCCCGATGCGCGATACGATGCGCGTCACGGCGCGGATAACGGTCGTTTTACCGGTGCCGGGACCGCCGGTAAGCACCATTATGCCGCTGTTTACCGCCTGCTCTATCGCTTTTCTCTGCATCGGCGCGTATTTTATGTTTTCTTCAAGCTCGGCAAGATCTATTGCGCGGCGAAGATTGCTTTCTTCTATTACGAGACTCTTGTCTTCGAGCAGACGCAGCTTTGAGCAGACGTGCGCTTCGGCGTCGTGATATTTTTTAAGATATACGCATTTTCTGCCGTCTGTCTTCTCCCTGACGACCGCGCCTGTCTTTGCGAGCATATCGAGCGCTTCGTCGACCTTGCCCTCGCCCGCGCCGAGCATTGCGGCGGTCGCTTTTATGAGCTTGTCTTCCGGCAGATACGTGTGGCCGTTCTGATTCGCGTTGTGGTTCAGAACGTACAGTATGCCGGCGTAGAGCCTTTCTTTGCAGTCGCGTGAAAGCCCCATCGCCTGAGCCGCCTTGTCGGCTCCTTCGAACGAAACGCCTATATCGTCCTCGCAGAGCACGTAAGGATTGCTTCTTATAATTTCCACGGCGGAGCTGCCCCAGCGTTTGAAAGCGCGAACGGATACCGAAGGCGAAAAGAAGTCGCCGCAGAAAAGCATGACGCTGCGCAGGCCGTTCTGCTCGCGGAAATCGCTGCCGATCTTCTCCGCTCTGGCGGCGGATATGCCGCTGATCTCGGAAAGCCAGTCGGGATTGTTCTCTATGACGTCGAACGTTTCGGTACCGAATTTATCGACGATCTTTCGCGCCATGGCGGGACCTATACCCTTTATCGTGCCGGAAGAAAGATATTTAATTATCATCGCTTCCGTTTTGGGCAGGTGTTTTTCGTACGAGTCGACTTTGAGCTGTCTGCCGTACTTAGGGCTGTTCACGTACTGACCGTAAACGGTTATCTGCTCGCCTTCGCTGATGAGCGGCATTATGCCGAAAACCGTTTCGAGCTCGCCCGCTTCGGTCTCTATCTCGACTACCGCGTAACCGTTGTCCGTATTCTGATAAACTATATGCTCTACAGTTCCGGTCAGAGCTTCCGGTTCTTTGTTATCGATCATCTGCCGATTCTTTCTTTTAGTTTTTCTTTAAGATCGAGTTTCTCCCACGGAACGTCTATATCTTCTCTTCCCATATGACCGTAAGCCGCGGTCTGCGCGTATATCGGTCTCCTCAGATCAAAATACTTTATTATCGCCGCCGGGCGGAGGTCTACCGTATCTTCGACCGCCTTTTGTATCTTTTCGACGGGAACGGTCTCGGTGCCGAACGTGTTTATCATGACCGAAACGGGTCTCGCCACGCCTATCGCGTACGCTATCTGTATCTCGCACTTGCGGCAAAGCCCCGCCGCTACGATATTCTTCGCCACCCAGCGCGCGGCGTAAGCCGCAGATCTGTCGACTTTTGTCGGGTCCTTGCCGGAGAACGCTCCGCCGCCGTGACTCGCGTAGCCGCCGTACGTATCGACTATTATCTTTCTGCCGGTAAGACCGGAGTCGCCGTTAGGCCCGCCTATAACGAACCTGCCGGTCGGGTTTACGAATATCTTTGTATTTTCATCCATCAGCTCCGCCGGTATGACCGCTTTGATGACGTGTTCGGTCACGTCGGCGCGTATCTGTTCGAGGCTCACGTTTTCATCGTGCTGACTCGATACGACGACAGCGTCGATCCTTACCGGTCTGTCGCCGTCGTACTCGACGGTGACCTGGGTTTTGCCGTCCGGCCGCAGATACGGCAGAGTCTTGTTTTTTCTGACTTCGGTAAGCCTTTTCGCGAGCTTATGCGCGAGCGAGATCGGCAAAGGCATCAGCTCCGGCGTCTCGTCGCAGGCGAAACCTATCATCATGCCCTGGTCGCCGGCGCCGGTGTCGAGTCCGTCGTTAAGCTCGCCGTTTTTCGCCTCGTAAGCTTTATCGACGCCGAGTGCGATATCGGGCGACTGCTCGTGTATGCAGCTTATGACAGCGCAGGTGTCGCAGTCAAAACCGTATTTCGCGCGGTCGTAGCCTATTTCTCTTACTTTTTCTCTGACGATCGTCTGTATGTCGACGTAGGCGCTCGTGGTGATCTCGCCCATGACGAGCACGAGCCCGGTCGTGCAGCAAGTCTCGCAGGCGACGCGAGCCATGGGGTCGGCTTTGAGTATCGCGTCGAGCACGGAGTCCGATATCTGGTCGCAGATCTTGTCGGGATGTCCTTCTGTAACTGATTCTGATGTGAATAACCTTTTCATTTTTCTACCTTCTTTTTATAAAAAATTCGCCTGATGAGGCGAATTCCTTTCGTTTCTCATCTCTCGGATTTGGCACCTTTCAACGCAGGTTGCCGTGGGATCAAAGGGCCGGTCCCTCCCCCACTCTCGATGGGCTATTTTATTAAAAAGTTCAAAAAACCGAGAACGCCCGTCGATATGAGCGTCACTATCACGCCGGCTATCAGAACTCCGCCGGCGATGGAGATCATCGCGTTTTTGAATTTCATACCGGTCAGAGCGGCGACGAGAGCGCCTGTCCATGCGCCGGTCATCGGCAGCGGTATCGCGACGAACAGCATAAGTCCGAAAACTTCGAATCTCTGCACTTTCGGCGTGTTCTTCTCCGCTTTCGCTTCGAGCCAGAGTCCGACTTTGCTGAGTCTTTTCGTAGTCTTCATCCACTCGATGACTCTTTTTATGAAGAGCAGGATTATCGGTACCGGGGCCATGTTGCCGAGCACGCTTACGATGTAACACCAGTACCACGGGATCTTGAAATCTATGATACCGACGGGAATAGCGCCGCGAAGCTCTACCACCGGCAGCATCGATACCACGAACGTAATTATATATTTGACAAATTCGGGGGTCTGCCCGAACGTCTGCGCAATAAACTGATTTATCAATTCCTTAACCTTTAACAATTGAGATTTAAGATATTATACTATACTGATATCAATATTTCAAGTCTTTTCGGTTCTTTTTACAATACTTTTACATATTGACCGAAACCTGCGGCGTCTTCTCGGCAAAGCCGCGGGAGGGGAACAGGGGTTTGAGGGCAGAGCGGCTTCGCCGCAATGATGTACGGTCTGCCGACCGGAGGATTCTTTTTTTCAGGGTACAGCCGTATATCACTGCGACCCCGTCGCTTGCAGGTGAACCCCCACCCACTCCATTTAATTCCCCCGTACTCCCCCGCCTCCTTGTATTCTTCATACGGGGGCGACACACGGGACCGTCGATATGGCGCGGCTCGCAATTTGCGCGAAGCGCACGCGGCGGGCGTCCCCCCCCACCGCCCCGCCGCGCGATTATGTTTGTACGGAAGCCGGCAAACTTATTCACTATTCACTATTCACTCTTACCTCGCGTCAGCCTGCCGCGCCCCAAAGGAAGTGAAACGACTTTGGGAGGGGTTAAGGGGGTTTTGGGGTTGTAAGGGTGGGGATCCCCAAGGGCGGCGGAGCCGCACGGAAGTCGCGCAAGCGACACCTTCACTATTCACTATTCACTATTCACTCTTACCTCGCGTCAGCCGGTCGCGCCCCAAAGGAAGTGAATCGACTTTGGGAGAGAGTAGGGGGTTACCGGGGTTCCCCGTTGTGAACTTGTTCACAACGGGGGTTCACGGGTTGGGGGTCAGTAGGGTGGGACCGGGGTTCCCCGAAAACGAGCTTGTCGAGTTTTTGGGGGTTCGCGGTGGGCGACCCCTAAGAGTGGCGCGGTACGCGTCACACGGATCGTCGGCGGCAGGGGTTCCCCGACGTGAACAAAGTGAGCGTTGGGGGTTTCCGCAGGGGTTCCCCGACGTGAACAAAGTGAGCGTTGGGGGTTCCCGTAGGGGTTCCCCGACACGAACGAAGTGAATGTTTGGGGTTCCCGTAGGGGTTCCCCGACACGAACGAAGTGAATGTTTGGGGTTCCCGCAGCCGACACCTCAAGCTCGCAAATGTTTACCGTGTTTTCCGCCTTTTACGCCAGCCCGTTTTTACACGGTTTTCCCTGCTTTCTCCTATAATCGAAATAAAGTTCTTCCGTTGCGAGCGCCATTTTGGTCACCGCAAATTCGCAGTCGTGAGGATAAATATACCACGTGTCGTCTAACGTATTCAGATCCACGCAGTCGCCGTGTTTTCCGAGATATTCATATTCGATATGGCAGGAATAAAGCGACGGGACGGTTTTTACCATCTCGAAAGGATCGCCGTCTTTATCTTTGCCTCTGACGGTAAATCCGTTCATATCGTGCGTCATTACGCCTTCGCCGAGGCGTATGAACTTCTTTGCGTTAGGCAGCGTATCGACCGTGACCGGCATTTCGCCCGTCGAATACGTGCCGGCTTCGACCTCGGCTCTGACGTTCGCTCTTTCCCATTCGTACCAGTCGGGAATGTGCGAAAACTCGGTCACGCCGTCGTCGCCCGAAAGTTCCCCGAGTTCGGAATAAGTCCACGTTTTGCCGCAGTGCGTGCATATGAGTTTATCGTCTTTCGAGGTCATTTTGAATTCCGCGCCGCAGTGCGGGCACTGATAAAGTACTTTGTGGAGGCCTTCTGCCCGTTTTTCGTACGTCACTTTTATGCCTCTCTGCTTCTGCCACGCGTATTCGTCGTACTGAAACGCCTGTACGAGTCTTTCGTTTATCTGATCGACGGTCGCGTTATCGAGTTCGTCGGGTGTATACTGTACCGTGAATTCCGCTTCGGTCGGGGCGACGCCGCGGTCGTGCAGATTCCAGAACGGCGAATTTATGTGATGACCGTGGCAGATAAGCGTTACGACGGGTATGCCGAGCATTTTGCACAGTCCGCCGAGCGATTCGGGCAGGACCGCGGTCGTGCCGCAGAGCGAATATCTCGCCTCGGGGTATATGACCGCTATATCGCCGTTTTCGGCGACTTTTTTGAGCTGTCTTACAAGCGTTATGTCGTTTGTGAATTTGCGCTTACAGATACAGCCTACGTCGCGCAGAAGTTTTTCTCTGCCGATAAATCCGTCTATGGCGACGACGTAGTTGGCGCGCGCCGGGAATATCGCCTTCGTGGCGACCTTGAAATCAAGGAACGCGTTGTGATTGCATAAAAGCAGGTACGGCGGCTCAAGTCCTTCCGCGTTATATTTTTTTATTATCGCTTTGTGCTTTTTAACGTCCGGAGCGCTGAGTATATACGTAAGCGGACGCAGATACCATTTAGTGCGCACCGGCGGCTTTTTTCTGTCAAATCTTTTAAAATTCTGCATATCATACCTCTTTGCCGAGAAGGATCTTTATTTTTCCGCCGACGGATAAAACCGTCGTTTCGTCTGAGAATCTGCCTGCTGTGAGACGTACGGAATAATCATAGCCGTTGTATTTCATAAACAGTTTATCCGGGACGGCTTTTCTTTCCGGTTCGCAGTCCGCGCCTTTCGTTTTGTTCTTCAGAACAAAATCCGTATCCGCTTCGAAAGTCACCGACGTTTCGTCCGCAGTTATGACGAACGTGCCCGCGGGCGTGTTTCTGAAAATCAGCCTGACCGAAGCGCCGTCTTTTTCGTATTTCATCTCTTCATAACGCAGATCCGTACCGTTCACCTGCGGATAGAGCCCCGAACGGATGCCGCCGCAGCTGAAGCGGTTGCCGTCGATAAACGGCAGATTGTCGAACACCATCGAAGGCAGGTCGTTTACCGCGTCTTTGTACCTCTCTTTATAGTTCTCGCGGAAGAGATACAGGTCGCGGATGAAAAATCCGCCGTTTTCCGTATAGACGTTCACACGGTAGTTTTTGCAGTCGTACCAGACGGACGATCTGCCTTTGCCGTGTCTGTCGGTAAGCGCGGAAACGGTCGTCGGCGGCGTGCCGGCGTAACGCTCTTTGAACCATCGCCCCGTCTCGCCCAACGTCAGCGCGCTGAGCCTGTTTTTTGAAACGAAATCCGCTATCTTGCCGATCTGATAAGTCAGACCGTTTGCCATCGCCGGCCAGCCGAACGAATTCTCCTGCCCCGCCTGAGTGTAAGAGAACCCGAGAGTCCTGTCGCTGAAATTTTCTTCGAAATACCAGTCGACCCAGTCTTTATTGCCGCCGCCGTCTTCGCCGCAGTAAACCGGTTCGAGCGTCGCGACGCCCTGCCACGCGGCGGCGCCGCCGTCAATATCGAGCCCGTTGTCGTACTGATATATCGGATCGGAGCCGAGCATACGGAAAACCGGTACGTTTATCTGTTCCTCTTTCGTCTGCGCCGGGCAGAACATATTGTTCTTACACGGGTAATAGGCCTGATTGTAGTAGCCGCCCCAAAACGAATATCCGTCAGTGCCCCACTGGTCGCGGCAGATACAGGCGGCGTCAATTCCGTATTTTCGCTCCATGTATGAAAGCGAATGCGCGT
Source organism: Clostridiales bacterium (assembly GCA_016281775.1). GTDB lineage: Bacteria > Bacillota > Clostridia > Oscillospirales > CAG-272 > UBA1248. The sequence continues at coordinate 22,281 of JAEEJH010000158.1, forward strand.
CGAGCGCCCACGCGCCGACAGAGCGCGGATATTTGCCGTAATACTTTTTGTACGCTTCGAACGCCGCGTCGATCAGTTTTTCTCTGTCGCCGTTATTATAGGCGACGGTAAAGCCGGCGTTCGCGAACCAGTCCCAGCAGAACCTTCCGCGCCATTTCACGCCCGCGGCTTCGCACTGCGGTCCGCATACCTCGAGCCAGAGGCCGATCTCCGTATCGCCGTTCGCCATAGCAAGGATATCGCGGAATTCTTCATTGACGAGCGCGTCGTACATCAGAAGGAAAGTCGAGCGCAGCCCGAATTTGTTGACGAGTTTTACCTGTTCCCTGACCGGGGTGAGCAGGTCCGCTTCACAGCGCGGTTCGGCGCCGCGAATAAAGTTTATGATATTTACGATCTTCATTTCCGCCTCCGCCGCGCTTATATGTTTTTCAAAATTGCGCGGTCATAAGATACGTTACGGATATATTATACCATCCCGTTTCCGTAAAGTCAATATTTAACGTAAGAATTATATCGCGCATATTGACAAGCGGCGGCGTATATGATAGAATGATTCAAGCAAAGTAAAACAACATTCAACACGGAGCGTTTATGTTATCAGTTTACAATCTTCACAAGGTCTACGGCAAGGGCAGACTCGCCGTACACGCCTTAAAGGGAATAAATATCAACTTTCCCGAAACGGGTATGGTCGTCATACTCGGTAAATCCGGCTGCGGTAAATCGACTCTGATGAACATACTCGGCGGTCTCGACCGTCCGACGACGGGCAACGTTTACATAAACGGAACGCCGTTTTCATCTTTGTCGGAACGCCGTCTCGACGACTACCGCAACACGTACGTCGGCTTCGTCTTTCAGAATTTCAACATCATAGAGACGAAAACGGTATATGAGAATATCGAGCTCGCGCTCAAACTGCAGAACGGCGCCGTCAACTACGACAAGATCGACGAGGCGCTCTCAGCCGTCGGGCTTGCAGGTCTCGGCTACAGAAAGCCGACGGAGCTGTCGGGCGGTCAGAGACAGCGCGTTGCAATAGCCCGCGCTCTCGTCAAAGATCCGGACGTACTGCTCGCCGACGAGCCTACCGGTTCGCTCGACTCGGTGACGGGCGACGATCTTTTCGCATCGCTCAAAAAGATAAGCAAAAAGAAGCTCGTGATACTCGTCACGCACGATACGGAAACTGCGTATAAATACGGCGACCGCATAATCTTTATGAAAGACGGCGAGATCACCGGCGACATCGACAGAACTAAGGGCGACAGCGACGAGAATACGAAATTCATAAGAAAGAACATTATGCTCGTAAAGGCCGGGCATACGCTCAGTCTTGAAGAGGCTGAAAGCGCGGTCGACGAAAACGAAGACAACTATCTGACCTTCGAGACAGACAAGCAGCACGTCGCGCTCGCTTATCCCGACACGGTCGACGCTCTCGACGAGGGTTATCTGCCGGGCAACTTTTCGCCGCATGAGGAAAAACCCCCGGAAAAGACGCCGCCGCTGCAGCTTAAGCGGGCGAACATGAATTTCAAAAACTGTCTCGAACAGGCGTGGGCGAACATAAGAAAACGCAGAACGAGGTTCATCGTCATGATACTCGTCGCGGTGTTCTGCCTCTCGATGTTCGACGTCGGCATCGCGATGTCGGGCATCAGGCCGGAGAAGGTCGCGAGGGAAACGGCGGAAAAATATTCGGTCGACCTGTTCACGGTCGAGCAGAGCCGGTATTATTACCGCTATGACGACGCCGGCGTCGTGACGACGGCTTCGCTTGAACGCGAGCTTGCGGACTTCAATCCCGGCAGAAAGTACGAGGCGTGGGTATCAGCGGCTCTCTGCAACGACACGATGATCGCGCAGGACAATACGTATTACGTGCAGTCGCTGTCGGAGCTCTCCGGCTTCGTCGAATACGCCGATTATTCAAAATCCGGTTTCAGCACGGTATACGGCGGTTATCCCGAAAAAGAAAACGAGATAATGATAACCGATTATTTCGCGGAATCGATCGTGAGCTGCGGTATCGTGACCGATATCGACGGTGAAATGACGCTTTACTATCCGGACAAGGCGTCCGATCTCGTCGGCAGGAATCTTTACATTTCTTTCAACGCGTCCTCGATCCCTTTCCGCATAGCCGGTATCGCGGGGACAAATTACGCAAAAATAGTAAAGTTATCCGAAAATCAGGTGCTTTTGAGCGGTTACAGGACCGCCGCGGCGACGTATTACAAATCGGTGTTTGTCAAGAGCGGATTCAAAAAATACATCTTCAACAATCTCAGATTCGGCATACCCGACTCGACTTACACGATAAAAACCGAAGGAGCTTTCAACCCGTACGACAGCACGGCCGCAACGCTTTCTCAATATAAGGCTGCCGACAGGAAATTCATTTATACGGCGCCGGGATTTGATAAAAATTCAGACGATCTCGGCGACGACGAGATAGTGATCTCCGTTTCGTGCGCTCTCGATCTGTGTTATCTGCTGACCGGGTCTTACGAGCTTTCGGACGAATATTACAATACGATGAACACCGCGCCGACGGTCGACAAGATCGTCAACACGCTCGCCGGCAGCGTCTCGCTCTCGTTTTCAAATTACCGCACCGAAGCCGGCAGCGATTTCAGGACCTTCAAGATAGCGGCGATTACCGCGAACGACACCGACGGCTATTATATAGAACCGTATATCTACGCGTCGCCCGACACGGTAAAGAGCATAGCGGAAGCGGGCTTATCATACTCTTCACTGCTCGTAAAAACGAACCCGGCGGGCGCCGGAGCGCTCGCGAAGAAAACTCACGAGCTCGGATGCGATCTGAGCTGCGCTCTGTTCGGCGATCTCTCCTACACGATGGACACGCTGAATTCGGTAAGCACGGTATTCTTCGTATTCTCGGCGATCAACGGCGTTCTGCTTCTCATAATCGTGATAAACTTTATTTCGTTGAACGTCAAGGAAAGAACGAAAGAGATCGGCATCATGCGCGCGCTCGGCACGAGCAGCGGAGTGACGCTTAAGATATTCTACATAGAACTCGCGCTGATCGACGTCATAACGCTGATCATAGCGACCGCGTCCGCGATAGCGGCGACGAATCTTATGGACAGTTTCTTTATGATATTCGCGATCGGCACGATGCGGTTCGTCAGCTTCACGTTTACCGATTTCATTCTCTCGGCGGCAGTATTCACGGCGTTCCTTGCGATCGTCGCTTTCCCGATCCTCCGCCGTCTCGGCAAAAAACAGCCGATAGACGTCATAAGGTCGATTTAAGGAGGTCGCGTCATGCTTCAGTTAAAGAATATATCAAAAACGTACAGAACGAAAAACGGCGCGACTCACAGAGCGCTCAACAACGTGTCGCTCCGTTTCGGCGAAAAGGGACTCGTGTTCATCGTCGGTAAGTCCGGCGGCGGCAAATCCACGCTGCTCAATATGATCGCCGCGCTCGACCGTCCCGATTCGGGCGAGATGCTGTTATACGGCAACAGCTTTTCGAAATTCACAAAATCCGATTACGACTCTTACAGAAACACGTACGTCGGCGTCATCTTTCAGGAATACAACCTGCTGAAAACGCTGACGGTCTATCAGAACATCGCGCTTTCTCTCGGCCTTCAGCATAACGAATCCGACGAAAAAGTCGACGCGGTAATAAAGAAGCTCGGGCTGGAAGAACTCGCGCACAGAAAACCGAACGACATTTCGGGCGGCCAGTCTCAGCGCGTGGCGATCGCGCGGGCGATGGTGAAAGACCCGAAGATAATCGTCGCCGACGAGCCGACCGGCAACCTCGATTCGAAGACCGGTCACGAGATGTTCGAGATATTCAAGGAACTGTCGAAAGACCGCCTCGTCATCATCGTCACGCACGACAGAGACATAGCCGACGAGATGGGCGACAGAGTCATCGAGATACTCGACGGAAGGGTACATAAAGACGTCGTCAGGACGAGCGAACCTTACGAATCGGCGATCGACGTGGTGGGTGACAGGCTCATCCGCGTACCGAAGGGCAAAAAACTCGACGGGCACAGTCTTGAAGAGATCAACAGGATAATAGGGCTTTCGGACAGAGACACGTATATCATAAACGAGCACGACACGCAGAAGGTCAAATCCATGAACCTTCACGTCAAAAACGCAGTCGAGATAGAACAGCGCGACGCGTCGGTATATTATTATCCGTACCGCGCGGAGCCGGTCGAGCCCAAGCCGCTTTCGATGATAAAATCGAAAATGCCGCTCGATATCGGTCTTAAACTGTCGCTGTCGATGCTGAAATACAAGAAATTCCGTCTTGTGGTGACGGTGATAATGACCGTAATAGCGCTGCTTCTCTCGGCAGTCGTCGCATCGTTTCAGGCGTATGACGTATCGCGCGCGATAACAAAAACGATAGTCGCGGACGGCATCCGTTACGCCGCGGTCACCAAAACCGCTGATTTTCTGTCCGATACGGTATTCAGCGACGACGACGTCAGCCGGCTTTCGGCGCATACGGACACGGTAGTAAAAGTATACACGGGCTCGTTTATACCGGTGATCGAAAATAAGGACGGGCGAGTGCCGACCGACGCGGAAAAAGTAACGTCGCCTTTCGCGGAATCTCACTCCGGTCTGACCGACGTGCCTGCAGTATTTGAAAACTTTTACGGAATCGTCGAGACAGATTCGCCCGACAAGATCGGTCTTGAGCTCAAATACGGCAAAATGCCCGAAGACGAGAACGGCGTCGTTATATCGGAGGTCGCCGCAAAGTATTTCACGGATAAACTGCTGTATTACCCCGTCGTTGAGGTGAGCGGCATCGTCGGCAAAAAACTGACGGTAAGCGACAAGGAACTGACCGTCACGGGCATCATCGCGTCGGATACCGAAAGATACGAACACATCGTGCAGGACGCGATATACGGTCTTGATCTGTTCAACGACTACGGAGGCTTTTACGACGACGAGGTCACGGCTTATAAGTACGACCTTGAAAACAAAGACGGTCTGCTTTACGTGAAGACGGGTTTCGTCGACAGGCTTGCCGAGACCGGTCACGCTTTCGGTTATCTGACGTTTACCGAAGGGCCGCGCACGCCGACGGACGTGCTGATAAGAAGCATATCCGCCGCGCCCTCGAAATTCGCCGAATTCGAGTCCGGCAAAGGCGGTATATATATCGACCGCGCCGTTTACCTCAGTCTGTTCGGCGACGACAGGTTCATGACGGAAGCCGTAAACGCGTTCAATAACGAAAAGTTCACCGCGACTCTCAATCACAAAACGGGGATCGGGGTTTACGGTTCGGAGGCGAGCGTCATATACGGCGAAATGAAGATCGCCGCGGTCGTCGAAGGCTACGACAAGTCCATATACGTCGATGAAGAAGACAGCAGAAAGTTCATGAAAGACGAGATAAGCCCGAAAAAACTGATCGTCGGGTTCGGAACGAACGAAAGATCCGTTTCTTCTCTGATCTCAGCTCTCGACAGCCTGGGCGCGTCGGTCTACGCTCCGTTCGTAAGCGAGTACAGGAGCTTTTCGGGCAATCTCGGCAAACTGTCCGAGCATCTGACGAGGCTGCTGCTGCTCATGGCGGCGGTATCGGCTCTGCTTCTCTACTTCTTCATATCGGCGACGGTAAAGATCGAGGGCAGGAATATCGGCATACTGCGCGGCATGGGTGCGAGAGGGGTCGATACGTTCAAGGCGTTCGGTATAGAAGGTCTTATAATAACGGCGATATCGCTTTTGATAACGGTGATACTTCTGTTCGCAGCGTTTCCGCTTCTGAACGCCATGGTATCCGCCGATTATACGTTCTCGTACTTCGCTTTCATACTCACGCCGTATATCATACCGATGCTCATAATCACGGCTCTGCTCATCACCGCCGTTTCGGTCGCGGTACCGCTATTGCGGCTCGTGAACCTGATGCCGGTCGATACGATGAACAAAAACGAAAACCAAAGATAAAAAACGATCAGCCGCGTTCGGCGCGGCGTGATAAGGAAGTATTTTGCATAATCTTTGCCGCGCCGAAATGAAGTCGCCCTCTGCGAGGGCTGATGAAGAAATGAAGACGCTTCGCTGATGAAGACGTCCCTGCGGGACTAATGAATGACGGGGGCGACTTCGCTTCATTAGTGAGCGAAGCGAACGTCTTCATCAGTCGGCTTTGCCGACGTCTTCATCAGGCAGCGAAGCTGCCGTCTTCATTAGCTTTATTATACCGGCTGAATACGAAAAAGCAGACTGATTTTGTTTTCAGTCTGCTTTTGTTTAGTGCGCGCTTACTCACCACGCTGACACGTGGTGAAAAACATCCTTATGACGGTCGGGCTTTTGCGGCTGATCTCTTTTTTTATTCCCGAAGGTGTGTTTTGATTTTTCTTCAACGTTTGCTTTTGACGTATGTTATTATCATATCGGTCAGAAGCAGGATGAAAAGGTATATTTCCGACGCGGCGGCGGTGAATATAAACTGAAAAACCTCCCATCCGCCGAAAAAGACGGTATACAGTATGAAAGCCGACGCCGCCGCCAACACCGTATGAGCGGCGAAAGTCAGTACGTTATACAGATACGGACGGTCGGTTTCGCGTTTTATCAGAAAAAACAGAGGGATGAAAATAACGAATATCGCGGCAACGGCCAGCCAATGGACCGTATTGTCTGTCACTTTGTTCGCGTATAAAATATCCGCGGCTGCAAGGAGCGTATTGAAGGGAACCGTAAATAACGCGAGTTTCAGCGCCGTTTTATCTGTATTTGTCATATTTTTACGCCTTTTACTGTAAAAATCCGTTTATTATCTGCTCTTCGGCTTCGCTTTCGGTAAGTCCGAGAGTCATAAGCTTGATTATCTGCTCGCCGGCGATCTTGCCGATAGCCGCCTCGTGAACGAGTTCGGCGTCGATGTCGTTCGCTTCAAGACCCGGTACGGCTAAGATCCTGCCGTGATCCATGATTATTGAATCGCATTCGGTATGGCCGTGGCAAGCGGCGTTGCCTATGATCTTCGCGTCAAATTTCTGATACGAGTCGTCGCGGGCGACGGAGCGCGACACTACGTCCGCGCTCGATTTTTTGCCGTTCAGTTCGACAGAATAGGCGCTGATCGCTCTCTGCTCCGCGTGCGTCATAAGGCGTTCTCTTACCACGAGCTTCGCGCCCTCTTCAAGCACTGCTTTCGTCATGCGCTCGGTATCGTCCACGCCTTTTATCTGCACCATTTCCATCGTGACGGAGCTGTTTTCTTTCTGATAGACCTCTGTCACGGGATTTAGTATGCGCTTACCTTCGCCGGAACCCGAGCCGTAATGCTTTTCGACGTATTTGATCTTCGCGTTCTTACCTACGAAAAAGCGGTGTACGCCGTCGTGCTGAGAATCCTGTCTGCCGCAGTTGTCGATGCCGCATCCGGCGACTATTACGACGTCGCAGTCGTCGCCGATATAAAAATCGTTGTATACGACTTCTTTAAGTCCGCTCTCGGTCATGACTACGGGAATATGGACGCTCTCGTTTCTGGTGCCGGGTTTTATACGTATCTCAAGCCCGCTCACGTCGGTTTTGGGCACGATCTCGATATTTTCGGTCGACTGCCTGCCTGCCGACGCGCCGTTCGCTCTGATATTGTACGCGCCTTCGGGCACGCTGTGAAGATCGGCGACCTCGAGCAGAAGTCTCTTTTGTATCTCGTCAAGCTGCATGGTCAGTCTCCTTTCTTATCGGCGGCTCTGCATTCGGTAACGGCCGATGAAGTGCCGATTATGTGCGGCAGTATCTCTTCTCTTTTTCCGTGCCTGTCCACCGTGCCGTCTTTGATGACGACTATCTCGTCGGCTATCTCAAGTATCCGCTCCTGATGGGAGATTATGAGAATCGAGCTGTCTTTGACCGTCTTTCTCATTCTCGAAAACGCTTCGATCAGATTCTGGAAGCTCCAAAGGTCGATGCCGGCTTCGGGTTCGTCGAAGATCGAAAGCTGAGGGTTCCTTGCGAGCACCGTCGCTATCTCGATACGTTTGAGCTCGCCGCCCGAAAGGCTCGAATTGATCTCTCTGCCTATATAGTCTCTCGCGCAGAGCCCGACCTCGGACAGATACTGACACGCACCGACGGTCGACAGGCGTTTGCCCGACGCGATGCGAAGCAGGTCGAGGACTTTTATCCCCTTGAATCTGACCGGCTGCTGAAACGCGAAGCCGATGCCGAGTTTCGCCCTCTCGGTCACGCTCTTTCCGGTTATGTCTTCGCCGTTGAAAACGATGCTGCCGCCGGTGGCTCTCTCGATGCCCATTATCAGCTTGGCGGTCGTCGATTTGCCGCCGCCGTTCGGTCCCGTTATTACGACGAGACTGCTTTTCGGAATGTTCAGATTTATGTTTTTTATGATGTCTTTTCTCTGCCCGTCTATCGTGACGGAAAATGACAGATCTTTCAGTTCAAGCATTATTCTGCCCTTTCAATTTATATTTATCTGATATATTATACAATAAAAAACGAGGTGATTGTTGTTTTAAAACCACCTCATTGTTAACTTTTATTAAATATTTCAGCTGATTATATCAAACGACAGGGTCGCTTTGAACAGGTCGCCGTCGGCTGAGATCCCGAACGTGCCGCCGCACAGCTCCGTATAAGTCTTCGCTATCGCAAGACCGAGGCCGCTGCCCTCTTCGGAGCGCGACTCGTCGCCGCGGACGAACCGCTCGGTGAACCGCGTCACGTCGGAGCCGAGCTTATCCTTTGAAACATTCTTCATTTCGAAGCACGCTTTTCCGTCCCGTTTGCACAGCTCCGCGTATACGCGCGAGCCGGGCATGGAGTATTTGAGCGCGTTGTTTATAAGATTGTCTATCACGTTATGAAGTCTGGCGCCGTCGGCGTTTATAAACACGCTTTCATCCGGGATGTCGGTTATGAAAACGAGAGACGAGGAATTTATCGCGTCTTCATAATACGAAAGCTGTTGTTTTATAAGCATCGCAAAGTCGATTTTTGAAAGCTCCGTTACGACGCCTTCACCCGAAGCCTTGGACAGCTCGAACAGGTCGTCGATCAGTTTTTTGAGCTTCTGCTCTTTTTTCGTTATGATCTGCAAATAGTCCTTCGCTTCGTCGCCGAGGCCTTCGGTCTGCGAGAGCAGCTCGGTATACGATATTATCGAAGTCAGCGGAGTTTTGAGATCGTGCGACACGTTCGTTATCAGCTCGACTTTCGTCTTCTCTTCCGCAAGCGCCTTTTCGGCGTTCGAGCGGCAGGCGTCTTCTACGTTGTCGAGCGCGAGATCGAGCGGGCGCGCGTCGGAAGTCAACGGCAGTCCGATACCGCCTGTCTCGCCGTTTTCGGACAGCGTATAAAGCTTGTCGGTGAATTTTTCAAGATCGTTTATCAGCGGCGTGACCGCGATAAAATACCCGGCTGTCGACGCGATGAACAGCAGTACGCCGGCGGCGCCGAACCATACCGAGCCGCCGAGAAGCGCCCCGAGCACGGCGACGCAAAACGAGACGATACAGAGAACGGCGTATGCCGCCGCGCTTACGGCAAGCCTGCGGAAAGGCCGTTTTTTTGAAAACGCCGCCCCGGTAAACCGTATCGCCCATACGGGAAACGTATTTTTGAAATACGCTCCGGCTCCCGCTCGCTTTAGATCGGTCGCGAACAGCCTGATACCGAACACCAAGAACCACAGAAGCGCGGCGATAAAAAGAGACGATTCAAGCGACAGCTTGCCGGACGGCGAAAAACGCCAGATAAGATAGATCAAAGAAATCGAAACGCCCGCGAAAAGCGCCCATTTGATCTCGAAAAATACGTGTGAAGCGACTTTTTCGGTGATCTTTTCATACGCTTCGGCTTTGCCTTTCGCAGAAAGCGCAACGATAAGAAGCGCGATACCGGCGATCGCGGCGACCGTTATTGCGTATATTTCCGCCGCGTGCATATAAAACGCCGTTTTCACGTCGTAAAGCGGCGCGACG
>JAEEJH010000159.1 GCA_016281775.1 Clostridiales bacterium
GAAAGCGCCGCCGCTTCGGAGATAGTGTGTCCTCTGCTCTTTTACGAAATCGGGTATGTCGGCAAGCGTTTCCGCCGCCGCATATTCGAAACGCGTTCTTTCCGCTTTCAGATCGGAATACCTTATAAAAACGTCCTTTGCACCGGCCTCAAACGCCTCTTTCTGTATCATTCTCGCAAAGTCGGCGGCGTATATCGGCGACGTGACCGTGACGTACTGCCCCGGCTGTACGTTTGCGCCGACCTTCACGGTAAGCGCGGCGAGCTGTTTCAACTGTTTTTCATATTTCATAGTTATAACCTTCCCGTCAAAACTGTTTATCGCTGTATTTATTATATATTCAATAAAGGGTTTTGTCAAGTAATCCGGCGAATTATCTGTTTTAAAGCCTTCCCCCGGGAATGTAATCTGAAATGAAGATGAAAAAATTCCGTTTTTTTGAATGAAAGTATTTACAAGTCTGATTTTATATGTTAAAATGTAAAAAAACAGAAACACGGCGACAGGATGATAATTCGGGAGGTAGAAAAATGAAAATCAAACGGATGATATGCCTCGTTCTCGCGCTCGTTCTCGTTACGGCGATCGCTCCGGTAAGCGCCGGCGCGGCCGTTTCGACCGTGAACGTATCGGATCACGGTATCGGCGATCTTCAGCGCGCGGCAGACAGCGACGGCAAAGACGCAAAAGCGGACGTGACTTATTTCGATCCCGTCAGCGGTGAGGAAAAGACCTGCAGTAATTATACGGCCGTAACGTCGACTACGAAGGAATTCGGCAGCGGCTGGTACGTTGCAGAAGGCAGCGTAACCGTAAACAGCAGGATAACTGTCACCGGCAGCGCAACGCTGATCCTCAAAGACGGCGCGACGCTGACAGCGGCTCAAGGCATAAACGTCGGATCAGGCAGAAAGCTTACGATCTACGGTCAGACGGAAGATACCGGCAAGCTGTTCGCGGGCGGTGCGGCAAAGCAGGCGGGCATCGGCGGCAACAACCACGAAGACTGCGGTATCATAGTGATAAACGGCGGCGATATCAAAGCTCAGGGCGGCAGGTACGGCGCGGGTATCGGCGGCGGCAACTGCGGCAAAGGCGGAAATATTACGATCAACGGCGGCAGTGTCACCGCGACGGGCGGTTCCGAAGGCGCCGGTATAGGCGGCGGCGACGAGGATCCCGGCGAATACGTTCTCATCACCGGCGGCAACGTAACGGCGACCGGCGGCGAATGGGCCGCGGGCATCGGCGGAGGCGGCATGCACGGCGCCGATCCGGGCGGTCCGGTAAGCAGCAGCAACTACGGCGGCAGCAGCGGTACCGTCGTTATAAAGGGCGGCAACGTCACTGCAATAGGCGGCGACAGAGCGGCCGGCATCGGCGGCGGCAACCACGCCGACTGCAACGACATAACGATCGAAGACGGCGTCGTGACCGCTTACTGCAGCGGCAAATGGGGCGCCGGTATAGGCGGCGGCAACTGCGGCAGCGGCGGCGCGGTGGTCATCACCGGCGGCATTATAGAAGTCACGGCAGGCTCAAGCAGCGGCAGCGAAAAACCTTTTGCGGTCGGCAGAGGCGACGAAGGCGCCAGGACCGGCAGCATTGCGCTTTACAGAGGCATGAGGGTATACGTATCCGGTACGCCGATAGACATCAACGATAGAGTATACGCCTGCCGCACGGAAGGAAACACGACCGTACGGATAGAGTTCTGCAGAGAGCATCAGATCGACTCCGTCATGTGTCAATGGTGCGGAGCGATCAAACCCGCGGTCTCGCTTGACAGAACGCTGAAACCCGGCGTGAATACAGACAACGCGGCTACCGTATACTACGCCGGCAGCGCGTGGCGCGTCATAGGAGCCGACGGAGAAGGAGTTGCGAGCAAAGCCGACGTCCTGACCCTGATATCGGCGGGAGCTATGGGATCCTGTCAGTTCAAAAAAAATACGGCATCCGAGACGTTCAATAACGAATATTCATCCAGCCTTTTGAAAAAGAAAGTGGACGCCTTAGCGCACAGATTATCTTCAGCCGAGCGGGCGGCAGCGGTTGAAAAAACGCTCGTCTCCGGAACGTATGATAACTTTACTTTTGTCGACTGTATCGCGGGACCTGAGGTTCAAAACGCGATACTGTGGCCTCTTTCGCCAGGTGAAGCGAACGGTATGAACAGGAGCCTGCTTATGATCGATCCGGAACATCCCAGCTGGGCGTCCTCTATCTGGTGGCTGCGCTCTCCCGGTTACCTCAATAATTACGCATCGTATGTAAACAGTTTGGGCGGCATCGAACGTCTCGGAGGGATTGTCGAACGTGAATACAGCATCCGTCCCGCCCTGAACCTCGACCGGACGTATGTTCTCTTCGCAACAGCCGCAGAGGGCGGTAAGACCGGAACTTTGGGCAAGATGTCAAAGGTTGAAGAAAACAAGAGCAACGAGTGGAAACTGACGGTCTACGACAGAGAGCGCGAAGGCTTTTCCGCCGGTTTTGTCGATTTTGAAAACCGTATCCTTACAATAAAATACAGCGACGCAAAAACCGGCGATAACGAGATGATCTCCGCGATCCTGGTAAACAAATACGGCACGTTAAAATATTACGCTCAGCTCGGCGCCGCTCAGGAGGGCAAGAACATAACGTTAACGTGCGACCTGAACGTCACGCTCCGGGACGGTGACATATTCTACGTCTTCAACGAAAAGTGCAACGGCGACAAAGCCACCGACTACGCAAGCGCCCTGATCAGGATCATGCACTTCGAGATCAACGAACCCCTGTATGGCGACTGCAACAACGACGGCACAGTCAACGGTCAGGACCTCGTAAGACTGCGCAAGGCTCTCGTCGGATACGACGTGCAGATTTTCCGCGGGGCCGACGTCAACGGCGACGGCGTGATCGACGGCAGAGACCTTATAAGGCTGCGCAAATACCTCTTGACAGAGGACCCGGAAATTTTGGGACCGGCTTGAACATAAAAACAGGCGATGCGGCGCACTTCATAACGGAGTGCGGCGCATCGCCGTTTTTTTACGGAGAATCGAGAATTTAAAGTTAATGATCAAAAAGACGAAAACAGCCGCGGTCATTCAAAAAGCGAACGTCAATTTTGCTTTTTGAAAAACTGATAGTAATTACACTTTATCATGCCGTTATACAGTTTGCGGACTTTGTCGGCTTTTCTTTTATAATACCGCTCAAAATCGTCGCACGACGAGAGAACGTAGATCTGCCACGAGCCGAGGCGCGAAAACGTGTCTCCCATATCGGAATACAGTTTTCTCACCGTTTCGGGAGTCATGAGCCGCTCGCCGTAAGGGGGATTGCAGACGACCGTACCGCGGCGGCCGAACGTCTCGATCTTACGCATATCAGAAACAAAACACTTTATATACTTATCGACTCCTGCCCGTTTTGCGTTCGCTTTCGCCAGTTCCACGCAGTCAGGGGCGATATCCGAAGCGTACGCTTCGAAGCGGCAGTCGCGTTTTATCCTGTCTTTTGCTTCTTCTCTGCTCTGCATCCACGCTTCTTCGGGTATGAACGGGTATTTTTCGGATATGAAGCCGCGGTTAAGTCCCGGCGCGGTATCACTCATGAGAAGCGCCGCTTCTATCGGTATCGTACCCGAGCCGCAGAACGGATCCCAAAAGAGATTGTCTTCCCACAGATGCGCGAGCTTCACCATCGCCGCGGCGAGCGTTTCACGCAGTGGCGCTTCGTTCGATACGGGGCGGTAACCGCGCTTATGAAGCGTCTGCCCCGAGGTATCGATCATCACGGTCGCCTCGTCTTTCAATATGAAAAACTCGATCTGATATTTTATACCCGTCTCGTCGAAGCGGTTTATACCGTATTTGTCTTTCATACTCTCGACGGCGGCTTTTTTGACTATGCTCTGGCAGTCGGGTATCGACGTCAGGGCGCTTTTTATGCTGTGGCCTTTGACCGGAAAAGCGTCCGTTTTGCCTATATAATCGTAAAACCGCAGTTTGCGTACGCCGTCGAAAAGCTCGGTGAAAGTATGCGCGGGAAAAGTACCGAGCACGATGAACACCCTCTCGGCGTAACGCAGATTGATATTGAGCTTCGGTATGTCGGATACTTCTCCGTCAAATATGACTCTGCCGTCTATCGTGTTTTCACGCTTCAGTCCGAGCGCGTCTATCTCCTCCCCGAGCAGTTTTTCAAGCCCGAAAAGGCAGGTGGCGGCAAATCTCATTCTTCGACCGGGTATGCGATCGTCGTCATAAGCGCCATTTCAACGGCTGACGTGTCGAGGCGGCTGTACTGAACGACTATCGGCGTATCGGATTCCACGAGCGCGGCGTAAGGCGTGTCGCGCGGTATGGGTTCGCCCTGCGCGTTTCTCTGCTTATCCATTCTTATATGGTGCGTCATCATCGGGCCGCATTTCGCGCCGTAGCCTTCTATCGCAGGGCGGTCTTCAAAGAGCAGAGTGAATTTGATATTCGCCTCTCTGTCCGTCGTGTTTATCACGCAGATCGCCTCGTGACTTATATTTTCGTTTTTCGATACCGAATTCAAAAAGCAGTCCGGTATGAGCCAGGTTTTTTTGCCGTATTCTTTCATTTTATTTGATTCCTTTCGGTTTATTTTTTGTATTTAAGTATGACCGCGCAGTAGCCGCCGAGCGTGAAGCGCGCCGCGCCGTCTTCAAGCTCAAGCTCCGTCTTTGTATCTTCGAGCGGGTCGAGCATGACGGGAGCCGACGGCAGTTTTATCAATATATCTTTGCTTTCCGCTCTGCTGTTTACGAGCAAAAGCGACATAACACCGTCTTTTTCGGTCTGTTTTGCCGCGACGCCTTTTCCGTTACAAAGTATTTCATAACCGCTTTCTCTTATCCTGCCGGCGATTTCCGACATTTCGGCGTACGGTTTTGCTCCTTCGGCGTTTTCGTTAAACACAGCGTCTTTCGCGGTATAGACTTTTACGCCGTTTTCCGCAAGCCGTTTTATGACCTCGCGCTCTTCGCGCCCGAGAGTACAGGGCGGGAATATGACCGACGAATACGAAACGCCGGAGGGCAGTACGAGCCTGCCGCCTTTCACATCCGCTCTCTGCAGCAGTTCAAGATCGATGAGATCGAAACCGGTCTGCGTGTCAAGCAGATCGCGCACGGTCTTGTTAAGCATATCGGCGCAGTCGTTTTTACGCCTGTCGCTTTCGCCGTTCTTTTTCAGCCCCTCAACGTTTATCAGCGTGTTTTCGCTCACCGTGTCTATCGGGTAATACAGCGCCGTATTCACGACGGGTTTGCCGTTCGTCTCCGATACCGCTCTGCCTATCGCTTCGTTGTACCGCTTATACTTCGCCGCGTCCATCATATTCTCCGAATAATACGAGGTGAAAACGTCGACGCCGAACGCGAACTGCAAAAGCTGTGAGCAGAGCATCTGTATATCGGTGACCTTGCCGCCCTGCGCGTGAGCGGATACCTCGCTCATTACGTGTTCTCTGCCGTAGGCGTGAGCGACCGATGAAACGAGCTTCGGCGTGAAGGCGTTATCGTAAACGATCTCCGGCAGCGAATGCAGCATATCTATGCCGGGGTAATGCATATGGCGCAAAAGCGTAAAGAAATTGCCCTCAAAGCAGGGGTGGAAGCGTATGTCGTCTTCAAGCAGTATGTGGCCCGAAAACGGCAGACCGATTGACGCGCAGTGATTGGATATCTGCTCGAAAAACGCTTTTTCGAGCAGTTTACTCATTTCGCGGTACCAGCGGCGGCGGAAAAGCCGCGCCTTGCCCGTATCGGCGGCGAAAAGGTATATAAGATATTTGAACACGTCGCAGCCGTACGTCGTTTTCATACGGTTTTCGATGTTTTTGCCCCACGATATGACCGGGTAAAGCGGCAGAGTGTCGTCGAATTTGTCCTGCACGGTCGGCGGATAAAGCCCCGCGTTTATGTATACGCCCATAAGCGACGGCTCGTCGGTGAACATCGCTTCTATCAGCCCGTCTTCTCTGTTCATGCCGGCAAAATCGTCTTTATACCGTTTTGCGTATTCGTCGTAGGTGTTATGAAGAAACTCGGCGATCGCCGCGGGATTCGTTATATCCACGTATCTGCGGCTGGCGAACACGTTATGCTCGGCGTGCGTGCCCTCGTAAACGCGTTTTTTTACGAAATACGCGGCAAATAAAAGTCCGTCGGTGTCGTTTATATCCGAAAAGCCCGTCTGTTTTCCGTATACGTCGTATTTTTTGTAATACAGATCGGCGTCGAGGTCAGTTATATCCTCGCCATCGACCTTATACGTATACGCGGAAAGCGCAAATTCGTGACCGCGCGGGAAGTCGAACGAAAACGCTTCGCCCGGTTTTACGAATTTATGTATCATCACGACTCCGCGGCATTCGTAATCGGGATCCGCTTCAAGCGTCAGTCCGCCGGCGGCGCCGCTCGGGTAGCCTTTCTCGTCGTAGAGCCACACGCGCATACCGAGTTTTTTTGCGGTATCGAGCGCGATACCGAGTATATCGAAAAGCCGCTCGCTTTTCATGTAATCTCTGAAGGCAACGTTAGTGACTATACCGCCGAAGCCTTTGTTCTGCAGCGTTATCAGCCTTTTTTCGATATCTTCTCTTATCGCTTCGGTACAGGCTTCGTCCGGATAATCGAAGCCGTGAACGATTTTGAGAGGAAGATCATATTTATTCATAAACATCACC
>JAEEJH010000160.1 GCA_016281775.1 Clostridiales bacterium
AGATCGTAAAACCACGCGCCGCCTTTCAGCGCCGTGACGGAGCCTGACATCAGAGCCGAAAGATCGGAAGGAAAAGCGATTTTCGAGAGCGTACGCACACCGTACGGCACCATGACGGCGCACGCGGATATCGCCGCGGCGGCAAGGGTTTTGTTCGTCAGCCCCGATATCGACATAATAAGCACGGAAAAAGCCAGTGACGAAACGAATTTCAGCAAGTAAATGAACGCGAAGAGTTCTCCTATGCTCATACGCGGATCGACTTTTGACGCCGCTTCGAGCGACACCGCGGAAGCTGACAGGCTTTCGAATCCGCCGCACGAACCGAGAACGCAGAGATCGACCGCGGTAAACGCCGCGAACAGGACCGACGTAATAAGCGCGGCAGAGCCGAGCTTTGCAGCAAACGAGACGAGCCCGCCGTTTTTCGTCGATCTCATAACGCTGTAAACGCCGAGCTCCTTCTCCGATGAAAACGAAGAGGATAGGCAGACGATCAGCAAAAGAACGAGCACAACGTCAAAATCCGAATTCAGCAGTTTTTCGACCGGGGTATCGTAGACGAAACGGATGTTATTATCTTCCGTTCTGACCGAATACAGATACGCAAGTCTTTTTTCGCAGATCTCAATGATCCTCGATCTCGCGCTTGAATATTCGTATTCGAAGATCATTTTTTCGTATTCTTCGTCGGTTATCTCATTATTCGCTTTGAGGCGGTTCGCCTCGTTTTTCATGCCGAGACCGTTTTCTACTCTTTCGGACTCCGCGTATATCGCGTCTCTTGCGCCGTTCAGATCTTTCTGTAAAAACACCGAGCAGTATTCGTGATATATCTGCTCGTTTACCGTAACGTTCGTTTTAAGAGTGTAAAACGATACGAATATCCTTAGCGCGAGCGCGGCGGCGATCACTGCGATCATAAGCGGCGTGAGGGCTCTTTTGCGCAGTTCCCAGTAGAACACGCCGTGCGGCGACGCGCTTTTTTCTTTATGTCTGAATTCAAATCTTTTTGTTTTTTTACGTACGGGGACCGTTTTTACGTTCACAAAAGCGGCGAATACGGTAACGGCGACGGCGATCAATGCGGCGACGGCAACGGAAATCTCAAACGCTCCGGCCTCACCGAACAGCCTGACGGAATAATAGCGCTTCAAAAAATACGGCGTGCCAAGCGAAAATACGTTGACGTTTTTGACAAACACGTCTACCGCTTTGAAATTTATTTTAAAAAGCGCGAATTCGACGCCGCATAAGACCGCGCCCGACGCGAATATCGAGATATATGAGTTTAAAAAGCAGGATATCAGCGCGAATACCGCCCCCATGGCGGCGGCGACGGTCATTCTTTGAAGAGTCAGCGCGGTAAACGCGCGCAACAGCGTTATTTTATAAGGCGAATACGCGAACTCATACGCGGTCTGAAGCTCCGCCGAGCCGTCAGACAGACTGCCCGTCAGGTAAAAAGCGGAAAAGTAAACGACAGATATGATCATACAAAGCGCGGCTGACGTCAACATCACCGATATGAACTTGCAGACGTTCGTTCTGCCCCTGCCGTTTTTCGCGGCGCGGATTATCAGCTCCGCGCCGGTGCGTCTCTCTTCATACACGGCGACGGCGCCGATCACCGCGGCGCCGATCAGCGAAAGGATGAGCACCGCGTCGGAGCCGAGCACGTTATCCCATCCTTCGGCACTGCCGTTTTCGATCGTTACGTTCTTATTCGCTTCGCTGTAGATATCGATTATTCTCGTATAGTATTTATAAGTATATGAGTTTTCGCCGGCGCCGAGCCTTTGCGCTTCTCTTCTTTTGTGCTCAGCCGTTTTGATAAAGGCTTCGGTCTGAGTTTTATACGACTGCTGAAGCTGCTCTGCCGTTTTCGGCGTATGCTCCCGGAGCGTCGTACCGTACAGCGCCGCCGCGGCGCAGATGAAAAACAGCGTCGCCGCTGCCGTTACGACGACGCTGTTCTTTATGAGTTTTTTAAGTTCTGCAAAAAAGAGTTTCATTTTCGCAGATCCTTTCTTTTAAGGTTCCGATTTTGTAACCTTTACCGTAGTCTCTCCGAGCGTAACGTCGAAGACGCGTGCGGCGCAATGGTCGTAAATAATAGCTTTGCCGGTATCGAGATCTATCCATATAAGGTTTTCTCTGCCGTTGTTGGGTTCGAGCTTTTCGCCGTTTTCATATATACTCCAGATATCAAACAACGCGCGGCTGCCGTACGCTTTTTTCAGAATCAGCGAATATTTGCTCGCTATATCGTATCTGACGGACTTGCCGGCGCCGTTTGTGATATATACGGTTACCTCATATTCGCCGTCGGCGTTCGGTTCGGTATTATACGCTACGGGCAGATAAAATTCCGTATCGCCTTCTTTTACGTATTCGGATCTGTAGGGAGACAGCTGAAAGCAAACGCCGTCGCCCGATCTGACCGGAGTGTAGATTATGCTGTTCTCTCCGAGATCGGGCAGATCGATATGACGGTCTTCATCATACAGATACACGTCCTGCGGATAATAGCATTTTGCCATTACGCCGGGTTCAAGATTTATCAGATAATCGTACATGCCTACTTTGCCGCCGTCGGGCGGCAGTATCGGCTCGCAGTTATCAAAACCGCCTTTCGTACGGTAAAAAGTACCGCCGCGCTGAAATATGAGATAACCGTCTGATACGCATCTGATAAAATCGTCTTCTTCGGGTCTGCCGAATTCGGTCGTCTTGTTACTCTGCGGATCGTAACACATAACGCGTCTTTCTCTGCTGACCACGGTCACTCCGTCTACGATCTTTATTTCGGGCGCGTTGAAATACAATTTACCGCCGCCGGCAAGAAAATCGAAATGCTCGGATTCCGCATAATCGGCTTCGTACTTGTATATAAGTTTTGTTTTGTTCTCGGATATGTCATACATATATACGCTGCCGGTATCGCCGCCCTTTTTACCGCCGAGCATATAATAAATACGGTTCTCCGTAACAGCAGCACAATCAGTATAACTGCCGGCAAAGGGACAGTTTTCCTGATCGGGCGTATGCGGGCAAAGCGGGTCCGGACAGGCGACTATTATACTGCCGTCCGACATATCGTAAACGAACGCTTCCAGCGCCGCCCAGTCGGAAAGAGCGTCGCCGGTAAAATACCTCTCGTCTGTCGGCGCTTC
>JAEEJH010000161.1 GCA_016281775.1 Clostridiales bacterium
AAAGCAGCTCCGCGTCGGGGTTATAATTGCCGAGCGAGGTCGTGATCTGTTTTATTATCAGCGTGCTCGAGCCTTCGCCGTATTTTTCGTCGAGCAGGTCGAAATAGTCGTAGTCTTCGATACCGTCGCGTATTGATTCGAGACGGATCGACTCGACGCATTCGTGCAGTCTGCCGACGTAGCCGCCGTGATAGAGCAGCACGCCGTTGCCGTAGTAGTTGAACGGATTTATCGTACCGGTATCGACCTCGTGCTTGCTGTTCCAGCCCCAGCTGTGCTGAGAAGAGCCGGCGCCGTACCAGTCCGTAGCGCTGTAATAGAGAAATCCGTCGACGTTATACAGCTTCTGCTGCCAGAAAAGCAGGCGGTGATTGACCTCGGGATCGGATATAGAGAGCGAAAGCTCCGGATCCTGCGGGAATCTCGTTACGTACCACCACACCTCGTCGCCGCCGGCCTGTTCCTTCGCCATTCTTTCGGGGAAGGTGCCGTAGGCTTTTTCGGTCTTCGATTTGACGCGGACGGTGAGTTTTTTGTTCGCCTTCTGATCGGCGAGCGTATTGAAGAAGAACGTGTGCGGGCACCATACCGTCACGGCGTCTTTAACGTATTCGAAATGGTCTAAACCCGTCTTCGAGTCGAGCACCGAGTTCCAGTGCATCGGGATTATGAGTTTATATTTCTCGCCCCACGCGCTCTTTATGAGAGCCGCGTTCGATATGACGCTGTCGAGCTGCTGTTTCGTCATCGGTTCGTCGTTGTTATCGGGATAAAAATACGCTTTTTCGAGCCATTCGGGCTTCTGCGACAAAAATTCATACGCCGCTTTGATATTGTCTTCGGAGAGCGCCGTCTTCCAGCCGAGCGGATTGAACGCCTGCATTCTCGGGTCGTCGAGATACGCCTTTACCGTTTCGAGGTTTTCGCCCTCAAGACCGCCGTAATCGCCTTCGAGGAGGGTGGGCATGGAGTAGGCGTTGACCTTGTTTTCGAGAAGCGTGTTGTAGTAGAATTTATAGGCGTAGCCGTCGTCGCCGGAGTAAAGCTGCGGGTCGGCGGCGTAAATGCCCCACCAGCCGACGTCGGTCAGCGTTTTGACGCGCGGAGAATCGGGCAGGGCGAAATCCCAGACGTACGCGTAAACGTTCGCGCATTTGATCTGTTTTCCGTCGCCGTCCTTTACCTCGGCAAAAGCCGCATACTGACCGGAGGGCGCGTTTTTGCCGGCCGAAATTTTGATAAGGAACGCCTGGCTTCTGTTCGCATGCAGCGTTATCGGACCGTCGAGCGGCGGTATCGGGTCGATCACCGACTGCCCTTCGACGTCGTCGAAGTAGAAACCGTAATAAAGCCTCGGCGTAAGAGAGACCTCGCCGTTCGTGAAATCGGAAACGGTCAGCGTTACCGTCTTTTCGGTTTTCGACGACAGCACGAGCCATACGCATTCGATCTCGTTTTTCGCCATACGTATCTGATACGAATATCTGCCGTTCGATTCCGTCGTCTCAGCCGGAGTTTTTACGTGAGTGTGCTCGAACCAGAGCGTGAGATCGGCGTCGTCGTGCTCGGCTTTGACCGGTTCGTTCGGTATTTCGGGCGCTTTTTCGAGAGCCTGAGATATCAGCTCTTCGGCTCTTTTCTGCTCCTCTGCCGAAAGGGCGTGCGCGTCCGCCGCCGCGGCGCTCGCCGCAAGAGCAAACGCCATGCACAATATAACTGCCAACGTGATTATTTGTTTCATAACTGCCGCCTTTATAACGTTTTTTTCCATTATATCATACGGAAATCAAAATTGCAATACCGTTTGAAGCGTAAAAACCGATCATATATTGACAAAGCGGCGCGCGCGTGGTATAATTCCGGCGGAATACTTTGAAGAAGACGGAAAAATGAAAAGCAGAAAAACGCTGACAAACGAAAAAAGCAGCAACGCGGTGTTTCTCGCGTGCTGGCTCGTATACGCGGTCGCGTATATAACGAGAAATACCTATTCGGTGACGATCGTCGTTCTGACCGGCGCGTCGCTTCTGACGGAGACGCAGTCGGGGCTGATAAGCACCTGCTATTTTGCCGCGTACGGCGCGGGGCATCTCATAAACGGCATACTCGCCGACAAAATATCGCCGCGCTTCATGATGATATTCGGCATAGCCGGCACGGTCTGCGCCAACCTGCTGATGGCCGCCGCGGCGCCGAATTTCGCCGCGATGCTCGTCATCTGGAGCCTTAACGGATTTCTCGAAGCTATGCTCTGGGCGCCGATAGTGCGGATACTGTCCGGCATGATAGCGGAGAAAAAGCGGCTGTCCTCGATAGCCAATATGAGCACGTCAAAGCCTGCCGGCGTGATCGCGGCGTATCTTCTGAGTTCGGTCTGCTCTTATCTCGGTCTGCCCTTCAGAGTCATCTATTTCATAGCGGCGGGAGTCGGCGCGCTGAGCTGTATCGCGTTCGCTCTGACGTATCATAAAGCGTTTTCCGCGCCCGACGTCGTCGAGGCGGAGCCCGAGCTCAAGCCGAAGGATGAAGGCGGCAAAAAAGGCTCGCTTCTCACACTTCTCGCGTCTGCCGGCGCGCTCGTATTCGTCATACCCGTCGTATTTCACGGCATGATGAACGACGGCCTGCTCTCATGGGTACCGACGCTGATCCGCGATTCGTACGAAATATCCGACGGGTTCTCGACGCTTCTGACCGTGCTTCTGCCGATCGCCAATATTGTCGGCGCGCTGATAGCGAATTTCGTGATAGGCCGGTTTTTCAAGCAGAACCACGCGTCGGTCGGCGTGCTTTTCATGGCTCTGTCGATGATACCGACGGTACTGTTTCTCGATCCGTCTTCGGTCCCGCTTGCCGGCGGCGTGATATGTCTGATATTCATTTCTCTTTTGATGACGGCGTTCAACCACATATTCTCGACGCTCGTACCGGCGCAGTTCGCCCCCTACGGCAGGGCTTCGACGGTGTCCGGTATAATAAACTCGCTGATATACGCCGGCTGCGCCGTGTCGACCTACGTCTTCGGCAGCGTGTCGGAGCGCATCGGCTGGGGCGCGACGGTCGCCATATGGCTCTCTCTCATGGCGGCGTCTTCGGTCATACTTCTCTTCGCGATCCGCCCGTGGGGCAGATTTTTGAAAACGAACACGTTCGGAAAATAATGTATTGAGGAAATTGTCATGGCAGAAGTATTCGACGTATTCATATCGTACCGCCGCCGGGACGGAGAAGACATCGCAAAAGCGCTGTATGATTTCCTTGCCGGCAAAGGGGTGCGCGTTTTTCGTGATAAGGAAAAATTAGAGATCGGCAAGAGTTTTCCCGATCAGCTGCATAACGCGATAAAAAAAGCGCCGCATTACGTACTTGTCGGTACAAAGGGCGCGTTTGATTTCAGGGCCGAGAACGTTGAGACCGGCGATCTTGATTTTGTAAAAGAAGAGATACGCACGGCGCTTGCCAACAGAGATACAGACCGCACGGTAACGGTCTACGTTCCGAAAGGCGCCGAGCTGCCGTCTCGGGGCGATTTGCCGGCCGATATGCGGGATATACTGAATCAGGACAACCTGATAGCAACCGATCTGCTTCAAACGGAGGCATTTGATAAAATACTCGGCGTTGTGACGGCCGTGAGCCGCGCGAACCTCTGGCACGCCGCTCATCGCTGGCTCGAAAACGGTAAAAGGCCGGGCGGGCGTTTTGCGCGTCTCCGCATAGAAAAAAATATCATGCCCTCGGCGTCGGAGAAAAAAGACAGAGAAGAACTGCCGATAGAGGTGATCACCGACAAAGAAAGCGGCGATACCGTTCCGCTGCTCGACGCGATTAAAAATACGGGCGGCAACCTGTATCTCA
Organism: Clostridiales bacterium; assembly: GCA_016281775.1. Classification (GTDB taxonomy): domain Bacteria; phylum Bacillota; class Clostridia; order Oscillospirales; family CAG-272; genus UBA1248. The sequence goes on from JAEEJH010000161.1 coordinate 3,859, forward strand.
TAGGTGAAGGCGGCATCGGCAAAACGACGTCTCTGATACACATAATGGAAGAGACGTACGGGAATGATTATTCACAGACCGATCAGGTACCGATATTCGTCGAGCTGTCTTTCGCTCCCGATAAAAACGGCAAATGGATCGAACCGAGAAAATCGACGTTCATCTTCCGATCGATATATAAACAGATAATCGACAGGCGCGACTCGGATCAGGACGTGAACAACGGCGTTGAAGAACTCGACGAGGTGTTCGGCATGGATCCGTCCGTCGCGGTCAAACCGGTAAAGGATCTGTTTACGAGAGAATCGCCTTCACCCGAATATCTGCTTCTGCTCGACGGGCTGAACGAAGTTTCTCCGGCAAAGATAAAAGGCGGCGACGAGACGGTGATCGGTCTCGTCTTGCAGGAGATACGGTATATCACCGAAAACTGCCCTAACGTCAGAGTGATACTCACCTCGCGAAGCGACGAATCGGCTGTGCCGTTCGACGGGTTTACGCGTATTTATCTTTCCGGCGTTGACGAAAAGAATATTGAAAAATACCTGACAAAAAGCGGTATGCCCCTTGAACGCATAAAAGCGGCGAAAGAGGACAAAGAGCTGATGAAAACGCTGCGCGTGCCGCTGTTTCTGACCATGTACGCCGATTTGAAGGATACCGTCGGTATAAACACTCAGGGCGAGATCCTTAACGCGTTTTTCAGCGAAAGGCGCGTAAATATCAGCGCTTATACCGCGCAGAAGCGCCTCGCGCAGATCGGCACGAATTTCGTTTATTCGGAGCCTTCCGTTGAAAAAGCGAGACTTTCCGCCGACATGCAGATATTCATACTCGATCTTATACTGCCGCGGATCGGCTATGAAATGGAGAAAAACGGTCTACACTATATTTCTCCGCTGAAATTATACGGTCCGATGCTCGACGTGATAAACGGAAAAAAGATCACGGACGAATGCGGCATATACGGTAAATACGTATTCCCGGTCGTCTGCAAAGACGGAACGGAAAAATCGCCGAAGGCGGTCGCAAAGAGCATGCTTGACGCGTTTGACAACGATGAAGACGAGATATGCGAAGCGATACTCGACTGCCTCGTGAAAAACCTCGGACTTTTTCAGATCACAAACGGCGAATACGGTTTCATCCACCAGCACTTCCGTGACTATTTCTCGGCGGTGAAAGATATTAACGTTATGAAACTTTCGGCGGCTTTGTCAAAAGACGGCGAAAAAGATACCGCGCTCGGGCTGATGAACGCTTATTTCAAAGATAAGCCGGTAAGCCTGCAGATACGCAGGTTCATAGGAGAGATAACGGGCGAGCATCACAACAAACCGTACCGTGAAAACAAAACGTGGAAACCGCCGCAAAAAGAAAGCCTTGTAATGAAAGCTCTCGATATTTACCGCGGAATCGACCGGAAAACCGCCGGATACGGCGTGTATTCGCTTATACATATCCTAAATGAAGCCCGCACAGACCTCTCCGGCTGCGACTTTTCGCGCCTCGATTTCACGGGATGCGGCCTGAACGGAATGCGCCTGTCGAGAAAAGGTCTTGCCGCAAAGTTTTCCGATGCGGTGGTTCACGGTGAAAACATAATATATAAAGGTCATACGTTTTCAATCGACTATGTGTCGTGCAGCCCCGACGGCATGTATCTGCTGTCAAAATCAAAGGACGGCGCAGTTAAAATATGGGACACGAATACGCTGCAGTTGATATATACGTTAAAAGAAAAAGAGATTAAATACGCCGGGTTCAGTCCACCGGACAGCACCGGGGCTTGGCTGAACAGATATATAATCACCGTATCGGCAGACGGGCGTATAAATCAATGGGACGCAGACGACCCTAAGTCGCCCGTAACGATCAAACAGGTTAACCGGACCGCTCAATCAGCCGTATACAGACCGGACGGCAAACATATTATGATACTGGATTCAGGCGTTCTGACGATCATTGATGCGGCAAGTTACGAGGTGTACGGTACTATTGCGCGCGGCAAAATAAAAACAGCCTCATACAGCCCCGACAGCAAACACATCGTTACAACGTCTCTATACGGCAACACGGCAAAAGTATGGAGCGCGGAGAGCCTGAAGCCGTGCGGCACTCTGAAAAGGCATAAGGGCGACGTGAATGCAGCCGTATACAGTCCCGGCGGGCAGCATATAGTTACCGTATCATCGGACAAAACGGCAAAGCTTTGGGACGCGCACAGTTTTGAGTTGCTCTGCACGTCTGAAATCAACGAATCCAAACTGATTTCCGCAGTGTTCAGTCATGACGGCAAACGTATAATTACTATGTCTTCAGACAAGACGGCAAAAGTGTGGACGGCAGACAGCCTTTCGTTATTAAAAACCTTCAAGCATATTAACGTAGCCGGTTTCAGTACCGACGATAAATATATTATATTGGCTTACAGCTCTTCTTTGACGCTGTGCGATGCAGAAACCTACGTTTTGACAGAGGAAGCGAAAGGATCGTATAACAGCGTTAAATCCGCCGTTTTCAACTCCGCCGGCAACCGTATCGTAACGACTTCATACGATAATACCGCGAAGGTATGGGATGCGGATAGTTTTGTTTTGCTCGGCACTCTCGAAGGGCACACAGCCAGGGTGTTCTCGGCGGTTTACAGTCCGGACGACAAACATATCGTCACAGCGTCGCGTGACCATACGGCTAAAGTTTGGGATGCGGACAGTTTTGAACTGTCAGGTACGCTTGATGAACACTCTTCGTCGGTTGTTTCGGCCGCATACAACAAAAGAGGGGAACACATCGTTACCGCTTCATACGATAAAACCGCAAAAATCTGGGATGCAGAAAATTTTAATCCGCTCGGTACGCTTAAGGGCCACACGCGCTGGATTAACACGGCAGCGTACAATCCGGAAGGCGATCTTATCGTCACCGCGTCTTATGATAAAACAGCAAAAGTATGGAGAGAGAAAGGATGCGAGCCGGTCAAAACTCTTGATGACCATAACGACCTGGTATACTCTGCTTCTTTCAGCCCGGACGGCAAACGCATAATCACGGTATCAAGAGATAATACCGTAAAATTCTGGAGCGCGGAAAACTATGCGTTTCTCGATAAGATTGACGAATATGCGTACAACGTCGAATTCAGTCCGGACGGCAAATACGTTATTATACTGTCGAGAGGCTGTGCGAAGATTTACGATGCGGAAAACCTTGATCCGTGCCCTCCTATTGAAGACAACTCGTATCGCGTAAACTCGGTTCATTATAACCGGAACGGGACTCTTATTATAACCGCCAACGAAAACGGAGTTATAAAAATATGGGATGCGAACAGTTTTGTTCCGCTTAAAGAGGCTCCTTGTTTTCCCGGGCTTGATTTGATGGGTGTGGATTTTACGCAGCTTCATCCGAGGTCGCAGATCGGTGAAGACGAAAAAGACGTCATAAGGCGGTACGGCGGGATAATATGAGAAATAAAAGCGCCGCGGCGTTGAATGCCCGACCGTCATAAGGCGGTTTTTCCCCTCAAATTCGTGCGGCGGGTAAGCGCGCATTGAACAAAAGGGCTGTTTAAAAACCTGAATTATAATTCAGGCGGATAAACAGCCTTTTTTGCGTAATAAACAGTTGCAAATCTATAAAAACCGATAATAAAGTGTCGGTACGCAAGGGTTTTCTTCACCGGGAACAATAATAATATCCCGCGGCCGGGGCCTCCCCCACACCCGGGAACCCCCAAAAAAGCACAGTTTTTTTGGGGAACCCCTTTACACCCGGTCGCGGCGCTCCGCGCAATACAGGTGAAGAAAACCGTTTTTTTAAATTATTTCATTAGTGAAACGTCTTCATTTCTTCATCAGCCCGAAGGGCGACTTCATTTTCGGCGCGGAAATAATAATTCAAAAAACTCCCTTATCACGCCGCGCCGAATACGCCGCGGCGTTTTGTTTTTGATCCTTTACGCTTTGCCGACCGATCCAAAAAGTCTCATCTTCTTTTCGGCTTCTTTTTTTATCGCGGCGACTTTTTCGCTGCGGCATTCGAGGTAATCGAGGCCGCGTTCGGATGCGGACTTCATCGCCGCACTGCCGGCGAGACACAGATCGGTGAATATATTGACCTTCGACACGCCTGCGTCGATGCAGTTTCTGAAATCGTCGTCGGAAAGACCCGATCCGCCGTGAAGCACGAGCGGAACGTCGACCGCGGCGCGTATCTCTTTCAGTCTTCCTATATCGAGTTTCGGTTTATGTTTATACGCTCCGTGCGCAGTGCCTATGGCTACGGCGAGCGCGTCGACGCCGGTCGCGGCGAGATATTCGACCGCTTCTTCGGGTTTCGTATACATATCCGTCAGATCGCCTTCGTTATTGACGTTGTCGCCTACGCGGCCTATCTCGCCCTCGACGCTCGCGCCGAACGCGTGAGCGATCTTTACTATCTCTTTCGTTTCGGCTATGTTTTCCTCATAGCTCTTCGCCGAGCCGTCGAACATAACGCTCGAAAAGCCGCGTTTCAGCGCCTCCATGCATCTGTTGAACGTCAGCCCGTGGTCGTAATGTACGACTACCGGCACGCTCGCGTTTTTTGCCGTGCTGATAAGCCCCGGAGCGATCAGCGAAAGCTCGCCGTAAGGCAGAAGCACTTCTGCGGTGCCTATTATTATCGGCGAACGCAGCTCTTCGGCCGCAGAGATCAGCGCGTCGAGCATATCCGAATCGGTCGCGTTGAACAGACCTACGGCGTAGCGTTCTCTCTGCGCCTTTTTTAATACGTCGTTCAGATTGACAAGCATATTTTCCCTCTCAGTCTTCGATCTGCGGTATCCTCACGATATCCGGATCGGTGAAGAAGTCGGTTTCGTCGGTGCTGTGCGTGGAAAATTCCGATATCACGGCGCCGTCTTCGCCCGCCGCGAACCAGTGGAGCGTTCCCGGCGTGATCGTGAACTGCTCGCCGGGGCGTAATACCGTCTCGTGAAAGACGGTCACTGCCGTTTCAGGCAGCGGGACGCCTATACCGTCCCTGTTCCCCTCTCCGTCGGTATAGAGATACACTTTGCCGTAACGGCAGCGGAACGTCTCCTCTTTGCCTTCCGTGCCGTTCGTCGGCACGTGGCGGTGCTCAGGGCAGACCTGATGAGGCAGAAGGACCATTTCTTTGGCGCAGACCCTCTCGGTATTGACGTAAACGACGAGCTGCAGCCCGACGCGGTCGACTCTGCCGAGCCCGAAATCCGCGATCTCTATATTCTTCTTCTCTTCTTCGGTAAGCACTATACCGGCTTTTTCGTAATACGGAAGCGCTTTTCTCTTCTGCGCTTCGATCTCGGTTCTTTTCATTGTATCACTCCCGTTTTTCTCGGCGTTTCCGATATCAGTTTGTTTATTTCGTCCGCGGATCTCATCCCGCCGACCGAATCTTCGCAAAAAAGACTGCACGCCGCCGCGCCTGACGCGAATTCGAGTATGCAGCGGTCGTTGTAACCGTTATATATGCCGTAAAGACACCCTGCGCAGAACGCGTCGCCCGCGCCGACGCTTCCTTTTATGGACCCGTCGGGCAGATCGAGCGACGGCACGGCGGTGAAGACGCCGTCCGCGTTCAGTATGAACCCCGCTTCGGGCGCGTGGATTATCACCCTTTCGCGCACTCCGCACGAAAGCAGTTTTTCAGCGGCGGCGCGTATGTTTTTCAAATCAAGGCTTCCGCCGGCGTTCCGCGGAACATATCCCGCCGCGGCGCACGCCTCGATCTCGTTCATTACCGCGTTGTCGGTATAGCGAAGCGCCGGCAGGACTTTTTCGGCGAATCTTCCGCTTTCGTCGCTTACCGCGTCGACCGACGTTTTTATGCCCGCCGCCTGCGCTTCGCACAAAAACTTCGCCATTTCCGTTCCGTACTCCGCGTTTTCCCGGTCGAAGCTGTCGAGCAGCATTATATATCCGATGTGAAGCATACGGCAGTCAAGCTCCGAAACGGGCAGATCGTCCGGCGAGAACCGGGCGTTCGCCCCGCGGAAGTGGAAAAACGTGCGCTCGCCGGTCGATCTGACGCTCATCACGTCCGAAAACGACGTCCGCTCCGTCTTTGATATCCTGACGTATCCCGTATCGACTCCGTACTTTTTCAGCTGAGCGAACACGTATCCGCCCGTTCCGTCGTCGCCGGTCATGCCCGCCGCGCCGACGGTCAGCGAACCGTCGATCTTACGCAGATCTATCGCCGTATTCGGCACGCAGCCGCCGACGGCGTCCGACACGGATATGATGTTCGCAAGCATCTGTTTTCCCGGATACGCGTCTATGACCTTTACTCTGTCGGCAAGGACGTTGCCGGCGATCAGTATCCCTTTTCTCTCTTTGCTGTCCAAATCAGACTCCGTTATTTTCTTTTGCATTCGGGGCATTCCTTGTTAAGACACACCTTTTTGTCTGCTTTTGTAAGGAACAAAGACTTGCCGCACGACGGGCATTTGTCGCCCGACGGGCGGTACGACGTCGAGAATTTGCATTCCGGATAACCCGAACACGAATAGAAGTCGCCTTTTTTCGAGCGTTTTTTCGTGAGCTTTTTGCCGCAGACGGGGCATTCCGCGTTCTCCGGCGCTTCGATGGGCTTTGAATTCCTGCATTTCGGGAAATTCTCGCACGAGTAGAACTCGCCGTATCTGCCTTTTCTCTTCACCATTCTGCCGCCGCAGAGTTCGCAGACCATATCGGTCGGTTCCGGCGCTTCTTTCGCGGCCTTGGCGACCGGTCTTCCGTTTTTGCCGAGTTTGACCGTGTTCTGACAGCGCGGATAGTTCGGACAGGCGGCGAATTTGCCGAATCTGCCCGACTTGACTATCATCTTCGCTCCGCACTTGTCGCATATTATATCCGTTTCTTCGACGTAAGCGCCCTTTTCGGAGTGCTTTTCGGCGGCTTCGAGGTCCTCCGAAAACGGTTTCCAGAACTGCTCGAGCACTTTTTCCATCGTCATCTTGCCGGTGGCTATCTCGTCGAGTTTCGTTTCCATGTCGGCCGTGAATTTATAGTCTATTATGTCGGGGAAATTGTCTTTCATCAGATCGACCGTCAGCTCGCCGAGCTTCGTCGCGGAGAGGCTCTTGCCGTCGCGGGCGACGTAATCTCTGTCTATTATCGTCGTTATAGTCGGCGGTATCGTGCTCGGCCTGCCGATGCCCTGATCTTCGAGGAATTTGATCAGCGAGGCTTCCGTGTATCTCGGAGGCGGCTCGGTGAATTTCTGTTCTCTTCTGAGGTCCGTCAGCTTCGGCGTGTCGCCCTCGGAAAGCGGCGGCAAAACGGCTTCTTTTTCACTCTTTTCGTCGGTCGCCTCTTCGTATAACGCGAGATAACCCTTGAATTTGACCGTACTGCCGCTCGCGTGATAATCGTATCTGCCGGCTTTGAGCTCGACGTTCACCGTATCGAACACCGCCGCCGCCATCTGGCACGCGAGAAACCGCTCCCATATCAGCTTGTAAAGCTTATACTGATCGGAGCTGAGTTTGTCTTTGATCCTGTCGGGCGTGTTTTCGATATGCGACGGTCTTATCGCCTCGTGCGCGTCCTGCGCGGACGCCTTCGTCTTGAAGTATCTCGGTTTTGCCGGCAGATATTTGTCGCCGTATTCGGCTTTTATCATATCTCTCGCCGCCGAGAGCGCTTCACCGGAGATACGCACCGAGTCGGTACGCATATACGTGATAAGACCCTGCGAGCCGCCGTGTTCGGCTCCGAGGTCGACGCCTTCGTAAAGCTCCTGAGCGACCTTCATCGTCTTCGCCGCGCGGAAATTCAACTTGCGCGACGCGTCCTGAAGCATCGTCGAGGTGGTGAAAGGCGGCGCGGGCGATTTCGTCTTCGCGCTCTTTTTGACCGACGAAACGACAAACTGCTCGTTTACCGAGCCCGAATAGATCTCGTCGGCTTCTTCTTTGCTGCATACGGTCTTTTTCTGACCGTCGACGCCGTAAAACCGCGCGGTGAAACGCTTTTTTTCATCCGTTTCAAGTTCCGCATCTATATGCCAGTACTCTTCGGGTACAAAATTTCTTATTTCATTTTCGCGGTCGACGACGGCTCTCACCGCCACGGACTGGACTCTGCCGGCGGAAAGTCCCGGTCTGATAGTGTGCCAGAGGAACGGACTGAGCTTATACCCGACGATCCTGTCGAGTATCCTTCTCGCCTGCTGTGAATTCACAAGGTCCATATCTATACCGCGCGGATCCGCTATGCCGGCTCTGACCGCGTTTTTCGTTATTTCGTTGAACGTCACGCGCCTTATCTTCTCGTCTGGACAGTCGATGACCGAGAGCAGATGCCAGGAAATGGCCTCGCCCTCGCGGTCGGGGTCCGTCGCGAGATAGACGGTATCGGCTTTCTGCGCCTCTTTGCGTAGCGTTTCGAGCAGATCGGCTTTCTCTCTTATGTTGACGTATTTCGCTTCGAAGCCGTGTTCGATATCGACGCCGAACGAGCTCTTCGGCAGATCGCGCACGTGACCGACCGACGCGACCACTTTATATCCGTCGCCGAGATAGTTTTTTAACGCCTTTATTTTACCGGGCGATTCTATAATAACGAGATTTACCATAAACGGTACCTTCCTTTATGATTATCTTACTGTATATTTGCCGCCGGGCAGCATGGTGACGTAACCGCCGATCTCGAGCATTGTGAGCCTGTACGTCGCTTCGGCGGTATCGAAACCGAGATCCGAAAACGCTTCCGGCGTCATCGCGCCTTTTTTGAGCAGAAGCTCGTAGACCGTTCTGTCCGCGCCGGACAGCTCAGACGAGCGGCTGATTTTGAGTTCCTGCGCGTCCGCTCCCGCGGCCGCGGCCGCGGCTTCCGTCTCCGCGTCCGGCACTCCGGACGGAGCCATGTTGCCTATGAAATACTTTTTTGAATATATTTTCTCTATTTTGATCCTGTGCGGAAAGACCGATTCGTAATTGACGAGTATATCTTCCGCGCCGGTACACATCGCCGCGCCTCTCTGCAGAAGCAGGTTCGAACCGCGGGCGGAGGGGGTGTTGAGCGAACCGGGCACGGCGTAGACCGGTCTGCCGAGTTTCATCGCGTGCTCCGCGGTTATGAGCGCGCCGCTGCCGACGCCGGCTTCGACTATTACGGTCGCCGCGCCGAGCGCCGCAAGCAGCCGGTTGCGGTAGGGAAAGTTGCCCGCCATCGGTTCCGTACCGGGCGGATATTCCGAAATGAAGCCTCCGCGCTCCATTATCTGACCGTACAGATACGAGTTTTCGGGCGGATATATCACGTCGGCGCCGCAGCCGAGTATCGCAAGCGTCTGCCCTTCGGCGTCTATCGCTCCGGCGTGACAGACGGAATCTATGCCCCGCGCCATACCGGACACGACGACCGCGCCGGCCGCGGCAAGTTCGAAGCAGAGCCTGTGAGCGTTCATCCTGCCGGCGTCGCTCATTTTTCTCGTGCCGACCGCGGTTATGAAAACGTTGTCGTCAAAGCGCGGCAGTTTGCCTCTGTAATAAAGCACCGGCGGCGGCGTTTGCAGCTGCATGAACTGCACGGGGTAGTTCGGATCGGAGTAAGACAGCGCGCCGACGCCCGCTTTGGCGCAGGCGGAAGCGATCTTCTCCGCCGCCTCGAGACTCTTTGCGGAAAGCGGTCTCACGCTCTTCGCGGTAAAACCGAGGCTCAGAAGGAATTCCCTGTCGGCGGAATAGATCTTCGAGGCTTTGCGCAGGCGCCGTAAAAGCTCCCCGGGCGTGGGATCGCCGGGTTTGTAACGCAGTGAAAGCCAGATGCTGTATAAAGTCTCTCCGTAAGGCATGACGGTCTCCCGATCATTTTTTATAAGCGTGATACATAATCACCGAAGCCGCCACGGCGGCGTTCAGCGATTCGCATTCTTTTTCCATTTCTATCAGTATGACCCCGTCGCAGGCGTTTATAGCCGCGTCGGAAAGTCCCGCGCCCTCGTTGCCGACGATCACGGCGCGTCTGCCCGAAAGATCGACGGACGAAAGCGGTTCGGCTTCTTTATGCAGGGCCGCCGCGTAGATCCTGTAGCCGTCGCCGCGCAGATGCGAAGCGGCGGTCACGGCGTCGGGCGCAAATGAAACGCGGTTCGAAAACACCGCTCCCATAGCCGCGCGCAGCACCTTCGGCGAATAAGGATCGGCGCAGTCCTTTGTGAGTATCACGCCCGCGCCGAAAGCGCGTGCGGAACGAAGCACCGTCCCGACGTTGCCGGGATCCGAGAGCCGCTCGCATATCAGAACGAACCCGCCGAAGCCTCCGGCGCTTGCCGCCGGTTTTTCGCAGACGCAGAAAACGCCCTCGGGGCTGTCTTCGTCCGTGAGCTTTCTGCAAAGTCCGTCCGGTATCGAATATACCGCCGCGGAAGCATACGCCGACTGCAGCTTATTTACAAACGCCGCGTCTCTGTTCAAAAACCCGTCGGAGACGTATATTTCTTTTACGTTTACGCGGCATATCCTCGCCTCTTCGGCGAGTTTTTTGCCGGATATGATGAAAAGTCCCGTTTCGTCTCTGTATTTTCTGATCTTCAGCGATCCCGCCGCGACAAGCCGCGGATTGTCTTTGCTTGTGATCCTTGTCATATTACCTCTTATTATACGTTCGGTCCGTGGATCTGTACTTCGGCTGTACGTTAAACACGGAGTTTTCCGCAAAAAGCCTGTTGCGGGCGACGACCTCTTCGGTTCCATGAATTATATTCATGCTGACCGTTCGCTCTTCCGGGGGATCCCCGCCCCCCGGCGGCACGCCGCAGTGAAATTCGTCGGCAGTGCCGACGAGTGAAATCGCTTTCGCGGCGAAATCGCCTTTGGCGGTGAAATCCGGTTCTTGCGGACCGGGTGAAATAGGAATTATTCACGGGGGATTCCCCACCCCCCCAATATCCCCCGTACCCCTTCCCCCTCCGCAATCCTTTCAGGGGGGCGGCGATCCGTTTAGGGATACGCACGAAACGTAAGGGTCGGATCATTCGGCTGTGCCGAATGATCGCGCGCGGTAAAGGGGGGCGCCGCGCGCGGGATCACCGTAAGAAAACGGCTTGAACCGCCGCGCGATTATGCATGTTCGGAAGCCGGCAAACATATTCACTATTCACTATTCACTATTACCTTTTACCTCGCGCCAGCCTGCCGCGCCCCAA
>JAEEJH010000162.1 GCA_016281775.1 Clostridiales bacterium
CGGAAAGCAGCTCTTCGAGTATTTCGCGATTACCCGGTCCCATAATGAGCTTGCCTTCCGGCCAGCATTTAAAGCAGCCCGGGATCATGCCGATAATCAACTCTCTTAAGGTGCTTTCGTCCGTTTTTCCATCTTCGCCGGGCAAGCTGTTGAACACGATCGTTGCGCTTCCGCTCACCGTTGCGGAAAATTCCGCGTCGCTGCAGTGTTCCTTGAAAGGGACCGGCTGCCGCGTTCTGAATTTAACTATGATAGGATCCATCTGCCGTTACCTCAATTTCTTTTATTACCGGGGGCGCCTTTTCGGACAACGTTCCACTTTGCGCGTTCTTATCCGATAAAGGCAACGTTCAACTTTCAAAATTTCCTCCGTCGGATTACGACGGAGGAAATTCCGTTTAGTATTTCTTAAATCAACAGTCAGGCGATTTTAAGGACTTCGAATTATTATTTATTGTCCTTGATCGCGGCCTGAGCGGCGGCGAGGCGGGCTATCGGTACTCTGAACGGCGAGCAGGAAACGTAGGACAGGCCGATCTTATGGCAGAATTCAACGGACGTGGGATCGCCGCCGTGTTCGCCGCAGATGCCTATGTGCATTTCGGGACGGACGGCTTTGCCGAGTTTGACAGCCATTTCCATAAGTTTGCCTACGCCGGTCTGGTCGAGCTTCGCAAACGGATCGTTTTCATAGATCTTCTTGTCGTAATACGCGGGCAGGAATTTGCCGGCGTCGTCACGGCTGAAGCCGAAGGTCATCTGCGTAAGGTCGTTCGTACCGAAGCAGAAGAATTCCGCTTCTTTTGCGATCTGATCAGCCGTAAGAGCGGCTCTCGGGATCTCGATCATGGTGCCGACTTCATATTTGAGGTCTGCACCCGCTGCCGCGATCTCGGCGTCGGCGGTCTTGACGACTACGTCTTTGACGTATTTGAGCTCTTTGACTTCGCCTACGAGCGGGATCATTATTTCGGGGACGACTTTCCAGTCGGGATGTTTCTTCTGTACGTTGATGGCGGCTCTGATGACTGCCTTCGTCTGCATCACGGCGATCTCCGGATACGTGACGGTAAGACGGCATCCGCGGTGACCCATCATCGGGTTGGCTTCATGCAGACCCTGGATTATGCCTTTGATCGTCTCAACGGATTTGCCCTGAGCTTTTGCAAGAGCTTCGATCTCGGGTTCTTCGGTCGGTACGAATTCATGCAGAGGCGGATCGAGGAATCTGATCGTTACGGGGTTGCCTTCGAGCGCTTCATAGAGAGCTTCGAAGTCAGCCTGCTGCATCGGCATGATCTTGTCAAGAGCGGCTTCGCGCTCTTCGACCGTGTCGGAGCAGATCATTTCACGGAAAGCGGCGATTCTCGACGGTTCGAAGAACATATGCTCCGTGCGGCAGAGGCCGATACCTTCGGCGCCGAGCTCGCGGGCTTTCTTCGCGTCGCGCGGCGTGTCGGCGTTCGTTCTGACCTGGAGTTTTCTGAACTGATCGGCCCAGCCCATGATCCTGCCGAATTCGCCTTCGACCTTTGCGTCGACGGTCGGGATGGCTTCGCCGTAGATGTTGCCGGTCGAGCCGTCTATCGAAATGACGTCGCCTTCACGGAACGTTCTGCCGGCGAGCGTGAATTTCTTGTTTTCTTCATCCATTACGATGGCGCCGCATCCGGATACGCAGCAGGTGCCCATGCCGCGGGCAACGACAGCCGCGTGAGAGGTCATGCCGCCGCGGACGGTGAGTATGCCCTGAGACGCTTTCATACCGGTGATGTCTTCCGGCGAGGTCTCGAGACGGACGAGAACGACTTTCTTGCCTTTCTTCTTCCACGCTTCGGCGTCTTCAGCGGTGAATACGATCTGACCGCATGCTGCGCCGGGGGACGCGCCGAGGCCTTTGCCTATCGGCGTGGCGGCTTTGAGAGCCTTGACGTCGAACTGCGGGTGGAGCAGGGTGTCGAGGTTTCTCGGGTCTATCATGAGGACCGCTTCTTCGGGCGTTCTCATGCCTTCGTCAACGAGGTCGCAGGCGATCTTGAGAGCCGCTTTTGCGGTACGTTTGCCGTTTCTGGTCTGGAGCATATAGAGTTTGCCGTGTTCGACGGTGAACTCCATATCCTGCATATCTCTGTAGTGGCTTTCGAGTATTTTGCATACTTCCACGAACTGTGCGAAAGCTTCGGGGAATTTCTGTTCCATCTCGGCGATCTTCATAGGAGTACGTACGCCGGCGACAACGTCTTCGCCCTGAGCGTTCGTAAGGAATTCACCGAAAAGACCTTTTTCGCCGGTGGCAGGGTCGCGCGTGAACGCAACGCCGGTGCCGCAGTCGTCGCCCATGTTGCCGAACGCCATCATCTGTACGTTGACGGCGGTGCCCCATGAATACGGGATGTCGTTATCGCGGCGGTAAACGTTCGCTCTGGGGTTGTCCCACGAACGGAAAACGGCTTTGATTGCGCCCATGAGCTGTTCTTTCGGATCGGACGGGAAGTCTTCGCCTATCTTGGATTTGTATTCGGCTTTGAACTGTTCGGCGAGTTTTTTGAGGTCGTCTGCGTTGAGATCGATATCGTTCTTTACGCCTTTTTCTTTCTTCATCTGGTCGATGAGCTGTTCAAAGTATTTCTTGCCGACTTCCATAACGACGTCGGAATACATCTGGATGAATCTTCTGTAGCAGTCGTAAGCCCATCTCGGGTTGCCGGATTTTTCAGCCATGACCTTAACGACTTCTTCGTTCAGACCGAGGTTGAGTATCGTATCCATCATGCCGGGCATCGAAGCTCTCGCGCCGGAACGGACGGAAACGAGAAGCGGATTTTCAAGGTCGCCGAATTTTTTGCCGGTGATCTTTTCCATTTTCTCAATGTATTCCATGATCTCTGCCTGGATCTCGGGGTTGATCTGTCTGCCGTCTTCATAATACTGCGTGCAGGCTTCGGTGGAAATGGTGAAACCCTGCGGTACCGGGAGACCGATGTTGGTCATTTCGGCAAGGTTGGCGCCTTTGCCGCCGAGCAGCTCGCGCATATTCGCGTTGCCTTCGGTGAATAAATAAATGTACTTGTGAGCCATGTTTTAAACCTCTCATTTTTTGTATTTCCTGCACTTTCCGTACAGCACATAGTATATTATCATTAAATTACGAAAAGTTCAATAGAGAATAGCAATAATTATAATAAAACCTCAAAAAAATTTACATATTGTATCTTATACCCGCGCGCCGTCCGCGCCGGACAAACGTTATGTTCCCGCCGTCGGATCTCAAAAACCGAAGGGAGAGACCGCGTCATTCCGCGGACTCTCCCTTTTACCGCACGGTACGGATGCCAAACGGCTTTTTATGATCAGTCATCCATGCTTTCGTATTTTTCAAGTATTTTCGGCAGTTTTTTGTTGGCTTGCTTTACGCCGGATTTGATCGAGGACGCCACCTTCGGGCTTGACGACGAGGCGAGAGTGCTGAACATCGTCGAAAGCGAACCGATATCGTTGAAAAGTCCGAAATCGTAAACTCTGTTGTCGTTTATGAGGTTCAGCATCTCAAAAGATTCGGCGTTTCTCGTTTCCTTGCCGCCGAGCACGTCATAGAAATATTCGGGTCTGACCGTGTGATACGATTCATAGCAGAGCGCCTCGAATATCATAGCCGAGCGGTCTTTCATATCCTGCGTATAGTTGCTGTATTTAGGTATCGAGAAAACCATTATGCACGGGTCGTTCGTCGTGAAATACCCCTGCTGGTCGGGCGAGAGCTTCGGGTACGGGACCACGCCGAAATCGTCCTTCATCTCTCTGAATCTGCCGAGATAACCGGTTATTTCGGCAAGAAACATGGCTCTGCCTTCTTCGAACGCTTCGACAATCTTGCCGCCGAGAAGCGTTTTATGGTCGTTATAAAGTATATCGGTAACTTTTTCCGAGATCTTCATCAGCTTTTCGGCGTTATCCGAGTTTTCCGTGATCGAGATCATCGGCACGTCGGAATCGGGGTCTTTTTCACAGATCTTGAGTCCCGCCGCGTAGAAGAAATTGCGCGCCGCGCCGACGTGCGTGGCAAACGCGTAAATATCGTTGTCGTCCCACTTGCCGTCGGCGGTGGACGAAATGTCGCCCGAGAGCATCTCGTTGAACTTGTCGAGCGTCCACTCGTTACTTTTGACGAGATCGTACGGATCGGGCAGATCGTATCTTTCGATCATCGATTTGTTATACATCATTATCCACGTGACGAACATATCCATCGTGGTGATATCGGTCACGACGGAATAGATCTTACCGGAATACGACATATCTTTGATATAGTTCTGATCGTAATACGGCTTTGAAAGGTCGAGGTAATCGAGACTTTTCAGATTCGTGAGCAGGTTGGTAAGCATCGCGGAGCTTGTGTTGCCGGTATCCATACAGATAAGGTCGAACGAATTCTCGTTCGTAAGCACCGCGCCTTTTACCGTCGCCGAAACGGTTTCCGAAAGACTTGTCTCGATCGTGACGTTGTATCTCTCTTCGACGTTCATATAACGGATCAGCTTTGCGGACTGCAGCCCGTCGTCTTCCATGGTTTCGGGGCGCATCATATCGGCGGCGGTCCATCCGGCGCCGCCCTGACCGATTATGCGGTAAACGTATTTGTTGAAATTCGCCTCGGGCAGGGTATCCGGCAGTCTTTCCGTATCAGCCGGTACGGTCTGTTCGACGGTCTGCGCCTCTTTTGTGACGGCGGGCTTGGTGTCATCCGCGCCCGGCTTGCCGGCGCATCCCGCCATAAGCGCCGCGGAAAGAACGAGCGCCGCCGCAAAAAACAGGCATAAAAACTTTTTCATATATATCCCTCCGGAATCATCGTTCGATAATATGATATCATGCGGCGGCGTTTTTGTCAATACCCTTGTCGGAAAACGGAGCGGGAGATCGTGATCTTTAAAAACCGTGATATGACCGAAAAAACAAAGAAGAGAACAGAGCGGGATGACGGCGGTTTTGCTCTTTTCGCGCGTCAGATCTCCCGTATCCTTACGGCGAGCACGCTCATATCGTCTTTGCGGCCGGATCTGCGTTCAGCCTCGGCGATGACCGTTTCGGCGACGTTTTCGGGCGACGTGTTGTCCAGGTCCGAAAGCAGCGCGGTCAGCCAGTCGGAGTTTTCGGACGCGTCGGCCACGCCGTCGCTCATAAGAAGCGCGACGTCGCCGTCCTTAAGCGTGAGCTTTATTTTTTCAGCCGACAGCTCGTTCATCACGCCGACGGGCGGCGTGTGCGAGGCGAGCCGGTAGACTTTGCCGTCGCGCAGTACGAGCGACGGGGCGGCGCCGCATTTGTAAAATTCCGCCTGACCGTCGAGCAGATCCACCCGGATCATATCGAACGTCGAAAAGCATTCGGCGCGTTTTTGTTTTATGATATGGTTGAGCAGGCGCAGGGCGTCTTCGGCGCCGCAGCCGGCGTGAAGCAGTTTTTCGGTTATGACGCCCGAAAGCTTCGACGAAAGCGCGGCGTCGCGTCCGCTGCCCATACCGTCGCAGACCGCGCCGAAAAACAGATCTTCTCTGCCGCGCAGATAAAAAGCGGTGTCGCCGTTTATTATCTCGTTTTCTTTCGTTCTCTCAGCTTTCGCCGCGTCGCAGACGTAGCGCGGACGTGTCTCACAGCGGAGGATCGCGGTTTTGCCGTCCGTTTCGATCTCCGGCGCGGTAAGTCTTTCCGAGAGCGACGCCTCGAAGCTTTTTACGATATCGTTCGCCGCACGGCGAAGCTTCAGGGCATCGTCCGTCACGGCGGTTATATACTTTTTTCTTTTTCCGCAGACGACGGGCGGGCCGTCGAAAACGTCGGCGTAAAGCGCGTTTTTGAGTAACGCCGAGTCTCTTTCGCTCTCTTCCGCCCGTCCGGCGCCCGACGCGTATATGCGGTCGAGAAACGCGGCGAAAGCTTCGGCGTCTTTTGATATGACGGCGGTCTTGTCGTTTTTCGCCCTGTCTTCTGAAAGCTTTGCAAAGCAGACGTTTATCTTTACTACGGCGTCGCCGATACGGGCGCAGTTTTTCTGATAGATCCCGGGCATATCGCGCTCCGAAGCGGTCTTTTTCTCGTAAAGAGCCGCGCCGGTTCGCTCGAAAACGTTTACGCCCGCTTCGGCTTTGAACGCGGGGCAGCCGTCCTTACCGTCGCATTCGGAACAAATCGCGGCGTACGCGCCGGCGCACATACGCGCAAGCTCTTCCGTGTCGGCGGACCGCTCCGCCGCGGACAGATCCGCCGTGAGTTCCGATAACGACCGCATTGCGTCGGACAGACGGCGTATGTCGAGCTCTTCCGCTTCAAGCGCCGCTCTGTCGGAAAGATACGCGGCGTCGGTGCGCCGTTTTTTCACCGTTATGCCGAACAGACGTATCTTTCCGAGAACGCCGAAATAATCTAGAGGCAGAAACACGCCCGCCGCGATCGCCGCCTCCGGCAGAGCGCCTATCAGCGCGTCGAGACCGCCCGTGTAAGTGATGACGAAAAGTCCGGCGCACAGAGAGAATATCACGCCGATATACGAGGCGAACGGCATGAAGAGACCGCACAGAAAACCGACCGCGCCGAACGTCGGGCAGAGCGTCAGATCGGTCGCCGCGCCGCATAAAAAGCCTATCACGGCGCCTCTCATCGCGCCGCCTTTCCGCCCGGCGTACAGCGTCATGAGAAAAGCGGCGACCGAAGATACCGATACGCCGAACAGAGAAGCGCCGCCGCACGCCGTCACGGCAGAGAACATGAACGCCGCGACGCCCGCCTCGTATTTCTGCGTATATCCGTTTTCTCTGTCAAGGCACGCCGAATACGCGTATACGGCGCCTTCACAGCACAGTATGAAGAATACAGCGGCGAGCAGATCGTAATACCTGAATCCGCCGTATATTATCCTTATGAACGATACCGTGAAGCCGCCCGCCGCGGCGGCGGCCATTCTCGCAGGAACTCCGTCTTTAAGCGAGGGAAAACCGATATTCTCCTTATGGAGCGCATAAGACAGAGCGTATCTGAACCCGACGGCGACGGTCACGCCCGAAACGTATATGACGGCCTGTCCGCCGGAGAGGGCCGCTGCGAGCAGAAGTCCGAGCGCGGCGGCGGGAACGTTCGCCGTGACGGAACAGACGAACGCGAGCCCGAGCGGCGCGGTCTCGAACAACAGCTCCGCGCCCCCGAGAAAATACGCGGCGGCTCCGTAACAAAGCGACAGAAGCGCCGTCTTTGCCGCCGCCTTTGAATTTATACGAAGTTTTTCTCCGCCCGCCGCCAAAGCCGGCGGGAGTTTGATCTTTTCTTTCATGTTTCATCATCCTTTCGTTTTCGGTGATCAACATCATACAATATCCGCCGTGATAAAGGTGTCGAATCTCTTTTGTCGCAGAATATAAGTTTTATACCGAAAAGCGGAAAAAACAATGACCTTAATCGTTATCTATTCTTTGCCGTCGCGGCTTGACGAGATCGCGCGAACGAAAATTTTCTGATTTGTTATTGAAATTCGCCGCGGGATATGTTATAATGAGAAAAAAATCAGGAGACAACGTATTTATGAAAAGAATAATTGCTTTTGTTCTCGTCGCGCTGTTCCTTGTCGGCGCGATAGCCGCGGCGATAGCGACGGCTTCCCACGCGGAGGATCTGAAAGACGGGGACGTTCTTTACGAATGTGATTTCAGCGACGGCCTGCCGGAGGATTTTCGTGTAGTCACCTCAGACAAAAGCCGCGTTAAAGTCGAAGACGGCTTTCTTATTCTCGACGCGCAGGGAGTCGAATTCGTTCGCGTGCTTTTGCCGAAGGCTCTCGACGAATACGGCAACTACGAGATAACCGTGCACGCGACTATAATCAACCAGCGCGACGGCGGCAGATGGTGCTCGATCACGTACCGCACGCAGGATCCCGACGGAAAGGCTTATCCGTACTATCAGATGTGCGTACGTCACGATACGACGATGAACAACGGCGTCGAATTCGCCTGCAGGACCGAGGGGAATCAGTGGAACGTAACGACGACAAACGCGTATGAAAAGAACATGACCGACGACGGGCTTTTCGAGATCTCCGCCTACGTACGCGGCAGTCACGCGATACATTCGATAAACGGAACGCCCGTGGTCGACTGCAGCGACGCCGATAATTACGACAAAGGCGCCGTAGGCCTGCAGGCAAATTTCTGCGTGCTGAAGGTCGACGACGTAAAAGTCACTTATCTTTCCGGTGTTTCCGAAGCAAAGACGGGCTACGTCAAGATCGCGCAGAGCGATCTCGGAGTCATAGGCGGCTACGCTCTCTCCGAATACGTGACCGATAACGCCTCGCTCGAGCGCGTGACGAAGGTAAAGCCCGCAAACGCGATATTCTACGTCAACTCCGCTCTGAAACTGACGGACGCGGAAGGCAAAAACGAATTTACGGATCTTTCGGCTGCTCTTACGGCTCTTAACGGCGAAATAATGCCGACTTTGTATATCAAAGACGATGCGGCGGTCGCCCCGGTCTGCAATTATCTGAGCAAGAACGGGATCTCCGACGTGTTCGTGATGAGCGATAAGGACGATACGGTTTACGCGGCGAGACAGAAATA
>JAEEJH010000163.1 GCA_016281775.1 Clostridiales bacterium
GCCTGAGAAATACTGTGCAGGACTTCCCACTGAACGAAATCGCGCACCCAGTTTGCAAAATACCAGTCGGAACAGCAAAGGCAGGGTTTGGTATTATAGAGCGAATTTACGTTTTTCGGGCGACGCAGATGCGTGAAAGCGAGCAGCGTGCGCAGGTACCAAACGGCTTTTTCTCTGTAAGCCTCGACGCCGAAAAGTCGGTAAGCGTAATAATAAGCGTTTACCGATACGCCCGCGGCGAGCAGGTTCGGCGCGTGAAGCGGCGTCTCCCAGAAATCGCCGCCTTCGGGGCGGAACATATCGGCGCAGAAGTCGAGCGCGCGTTTCGCCGCTTCGGCGAAGCGTTCTTCACCGGTCTGTTCATACACGCTCATCAGATCGAGCGCGGCGGTCGTATTCATATATAACGCGGTATCGCCGTCGTAACCCATAGGCTCGATGAACGCGCGCGCAACGCGGAAATCGTCTTTTGAATAATGCCGTCCGTCAGGCTCGAAGCGGAAAGAACCGTCTTCTTTCTGCCACGAAAGTATCTGCTCTCCGCGTTTGATCTCTGCGGTCTTTCTCTCCTCCGCGCTCTTTTCGGGAGACGGCGGCGGGGCAAGCAGTTTTATCTTTTCGGAGAGCTGTTCTGAAAGCTCCGTATCGGGATGCTCTTTTACGTATCTGTGCAAAAACGACGGTACGCGGCGGCTCAACGAGCGCGAATGCCCCTGCGTATAGCCGAAGCCGTCTTCGCCGTGCCAGAGATTCGTATTGAAAGCGTTTGCGATCTTCGTAAGCGCTTCATCCGGCGAATATTTCGGTTCGGGCTTCGGCAGACCGTTTCTTTTCACGTATTCGGAAAGCGCGTCGATACATTTGCCTTTCGTTATAAGGATATTTGCTGAAAACTCGAATACCTGACCTTTATGAATCTCGATCGGCGTCTTTGCGTAAGGCTGATTTTCCTCGGCTTCGGTCTTGACGTCGGGTATCATTATACCGATAAGCGAGTTTTCTTTGCGCTCGATGAAATTCGGCGCTGCGAAAACGGGTTGTGAATAATACTCGTTATAGCCGAACCAGCGCGTCACGGGCGTATCGAGATCGTATTCGACCGATACGGCGTCTCCGTTATGCGATACGGCGAGTACGGGAGACGCGACCTTGTTCGGATGAGGGATGCATCTGTTCGCCCACGGGTCCTTGAAAAAGTCCATGCCGCTCGACCATTCTTTACCGACCGGCCAGTCGATACCGGGAAAGAGAGCGTCGGTCTTCTCAGCTCCGAAAGAATCCTGCCCGACGTAGAGCCACAGCAGGCGCAGATATTCGGCGTAAACGTTTTTCTCCGAATACAGGCTCGTTTTAATGCTTATTCTCTTTTCTCTATCAGTTTCTAACGTTACGGTGCCGTGAAGCACGGGTGATTCGAACGGATAGCCGACCCAGCCCTCAAACGACGTGCCGATCAGTTTTTTATACGGCAGAGCGGTCGTCACGTTGAAGACGAAACCGTTTTCTGTTTCTTCATACGTTTCGGCTTCGAGGCGCATCGGTATATCCTGATCGCGAAGCTTCAACTCGCCGAAATGGTCGAGCACGGCGAGCATTTTGCCTTCTTTATTATATATTTCGCAAAAGCCCCAGCCGCATATACGTTCGTATATCACGAGGTCAAAACTCCCGCCGGATAATTTAAGGCTTTTGCCGGTACAGCTTGCTTTTTTATAGTTCGGCATATTCATTCTCCGTATCTTTTTATGAATTCAAGCACGGCTTTGCTCGATCTCTCCGCCGCCGTCTTGCACATAACGGGGAAATCTATCTGGGCGTCGCCGTCGGCTCCGTCGGATATCGCGCGGCTTATCACAAACGGCGTTTCGTTAACGTAACAGACGTGTGCTATCGCGGCGCCCTCCATCTCGCAGACGGACGCTCCGAACGTATCTCTTATATACGCTTTCTTTTCTTCATCCGCAACGAATACGTCGCCTGACGCCACGGTACACGGTACCGGTCTGACGCCGATGCTCTTGTAGCAGTCGCATAAAAGATCCGCGCCGTACTTGTCCGTATCAAAATATATCCTGTTTATACCCGATATCATACCGACGGGATCGCCTAAGGGCGACGTGTCCATATCGTGCTGAACGCATCTTTCGGCGACCGTACAGTCGAGGATATGAAGACCTTCCGACAAGGACCCCGCAACGCCCGTATTTATTATTATATCGGGCGAATAAGTAAGTATCATCGCCTCCGTACAGAGCGCGGCGAACACCTTGCCGATGCCGCAAACGGCGGCTACGGCCTGTCTGCCTTTATATTCCCCTTTGTAAAACGTGACACCGCCGTGTTTTTCTTCTTCTACGTTGTCAAGACTGCTCTTTATCAGATCGAGTTCGATCTGCATAGCGGCTATTATCCCTACCATATTCTCTCCCGTCACTCGCCTATTATTTTGATCATTATACGTTTGTTTCTCATGCCGTCGAATTCGCCGTAGAATATCTGCTCCCACGTGCCGAAATCGAGCTCGCCCTCCGTAACGGCGACGACTACTTCTCTGCCCATGATCGTTCTTTTGATATGCGCGTCGGCGTTGTCTTCATAGCCGTTGTGCATATACTGCGAATACGGTTTTTCGGGCGCGAGTTTTTCGAGAAAGACTTCAAAATCGTGGTGCAGACCCGATTCGTCGTCGTTTATGAAAACGCTCGCGGTGATATTCATGGCGTTGACGAGACAAAGCCCTTCTTTTATGCCGCTCTCGCGCAGCGCCTCTTTTACCTTCGGCGTGATGTTGATGAACGCACGGCGGCTCGGTACGTTTACGGTAAGAACTTTTCTGTATGATTTCATTTTTCGGCTCCTTTGCTCTTACGTGACATTTTCACGCATACCGGTATGAATATCAAAGCGATCAGGGCGGGGAACGCGCACGCGATCAGCAAAAACGCCGCGCTCTTCGCTTCTGTCATACCGTTGCTTTTAAGTATTATCACGGTATCCGGCGATACCGTATCAAGTCTGAACGTGCCGGCGGCTTCGGGTTCGATCACGCCGACCGTGCCGTTGCCGTTGCCCGTTATGACCTTATATGCCGTCTTCGTCTTGTCCGTCAGCTCGAATGCAACGTTCTCAGCCACGGCATGATCGGAGTATACGAATTTCACCGCGGAAACGACTTCATATTCTTTAAGCGAGATCTCGCATTCTGCAAGCATTTTTTCTATCGTCCGGTCCGAAAGCGGCGTGAGCTGAACGTCGCCGTCTGTAACGGTCATCGAGACCGACTGTATGCCGTCTTTACGGTATTCTATCTTCGTATCGCGTATTTCGGGACCCGGTTCGGTGACGGGTTCGGTCTCCTTTGCGTCCTCGGTGACGGTCACGGTGAACGTTTTTTTGAAATCTTCGGTTTCAAGTCCGTCGGCGACGGTCGCACAGAGCGTCACGGTCCCGGCTTTTTCCGCCGTGAAGATACGCCCCGACAGCTTTGCTTTGCATCCTCCGTCGTCGATAACGCTCCACGTTATGTTCGACGCGGACGCGTTGGCGGGGGCGATGACGGCTTTGAGCACGAGGGTTTCGCGCGCTTTCACCGTGCGGTCGGACAAAATTACGTCCGTCACCTTTATGAAAGGATCTGTCACGGTGATACGTATCCGCTCGGAGCTCACGCCGCCGCAGACGCAGTATATGTAACAGTCGCCGGCGCTCGACGTATCGGGCGAATAAGTCGGCGTCACTTCGTTCTCTATGACCGTACCCTCGCCGGTCTCGTCAGACGCTCTGTACCAGACGTAAGTATTGGAATTTATGTCGACTTTGTTAGCCGTTACGGTGATCTTCTCACCGGTCAGCGCGGAGGTCCTGTCGTACGTCAGGTACACGATAGACGTCGAATTGTCGATCACGGCTGAAAGAGTCTTTGTCGTGAGCCTCGCGCCGCCTTTTGATATTTCTACGACGTATCGGAACGAACCGGTCCCGGCGTTCGGGTTTTCAGCCGTTTTTTTCTCCGCCGCGACGAAATTCTTTACGGTTATATCGTCGATGCTGACTCCGTATTCCTTATATTTTGAAAAATAAGATTTGAGATACGTTCTCACCGTCTGCTCGGTATTGCACAGATTCATGTGTATCGTGAGCGGTTTCGATTCTATTTCGTTCTTCACCGCCGTGACAGCCGCGAGATCGGGATCGTTCGGCTTGACCGTGACGGTCGCCGACGTGCTGCCCGTCTCGTTATACGCGGTAAGTCGTATTATATACGAAGCGCCGCCCATAAGACCGTACACGGTGTACGTCGATTCGCCGCCGTCGAGCGTGACCGTATCGATTATCACGTCGGGCGTGAGCTCGAGCGCGTGGGAAATATCGTAGTGCGTTATCTCCGAGCCGTTGGACTGCGCGCTCCAGCTGAGGATCGCAGAATAATCGCCCGCAGTGCCCGTCAGCTCTATCGTCGGCACCTGAGCGGGAATATTGACGGTATTCGATCTGATCTCAGCCCCGCCCGTCTGAACGACCGCGTAGACGCTTGTCCCGAGCATGGCGGCGGAAACGGTCAGCGTATCCGTACCTTCCGCGGCAAGCTCGCCTCCGCAGTACCAGCGCAGAGTATATTCGTCCTCGATCCCGGCGATATTCGCGCGCAGTACGTCGCCGATCGAGGCGGTCTCGGTATCGCCGTCCTCCGTAGCTATCTCAAAAGTGACTTCCGCGCGGCAGACGAACGGCAAAAACAGTATCAAAACCGTCAAAATTAAGAGGATCCGGATTTTTTTCAATGTTTTCTCCTTTTCTAAATAACGGAAAACGTGTGCGTTCCCGACCTGCATTCAAAAGAAGCCGCGGGTTTTTGTTTTTCTGACCGGAGAAGCGTTCTGCCCGGCACCGACACGGTCGCCGAAGCGTTGGGCGGTACCGTAACGGTAAGTGCGAAGCCGTTATCCGTTTTGTTCCACTTGACTCCGAATATGCCGGATATGCTTTCGTAATCAAGCGAAAACGATTCGAGCGAAGCGTCGGGACGGGGCGTTATATTCGCGCTCCGGTATCCCGCCTCGGCGGGATTTATACCTGCCGCGTACGACGCCATCCACTCATAGCGGTAAGGCTGATAACCGTCGCGGCGGTCTGACTCTTCAAGCAGTCTGTACGCGGCGTCGCTTCTGCCGGTCACGCAAAGCGCCGATAAAATGTGATAAAACGCAAGAGGGCTTTCGATCGCGTCCGCGCCGAATCTTTTTATAAGCGCGGCGAATTTCTCGGATACTTCGCACATGCCGTATACGGCACACAGCGCGTAACACGTGCAGTCGCGCGGACTGTCCGGCTCGTCTTTCGCCATAAGCGCTTCGCGCAGTTCTCCGCATATAGCGCCGTATTCTTTGCCGTAATACTCCGCTTTGCCGTTTTGCCCGAGAGCCTCCGATATCCGTTTCATATACACGGCGCAGACGGCGCCGTAAGCAAGACCGAGCGGATCTCCGTACGGTCCGTCTCTTTGCTCCGTAACGTTTTTGACGTATCCGTAAAGCTTCTGCATACCGGAATAACCGTCTTCGAGCGTTTTTATATTTCCGAAAGTCATATAATGCTTATACGAAAACGCAAGGACCGCGGCTCCCTGCTCCGGCACGCCGCCGGAATTATTACCGGGCGGAAGCGAACCGTCGGGTCTTTGCAGATCGAGAAGATCGGAAAGCGACGCGGCGTAATATGAAGCGAGGTCAATATCGCGGCACAGCGAAAACGATTCAGGTGCGAAAAGCGGATGATTACCCGGATCCGTACGGGGCGCGGCTTTCGGCTTTGCGCCCGTCAGCGATACCGGTCGGAACACTTCAGCCGGCACGCCGTCGGAATCGCCGCCGGAGCCGGAAACAAGCCATTTTCCGTCCGACACGACGATCTGAGCCGAGCCGTCTTCATATTCGATATCGAGGTGAAAAATGAACCCGGTACGTTCTTCCGCGCCGCCCGCGCACGAGGTGATGCGGTTCGCGCCATCGGACAGCGCCGCGGTAAGATCGAAAAATTTATACCTAAAACCGACGTAACCCGTACCGTCTTCGCTTTTCCCGAGCTTTTTGCCGTTGACCGACAGCTCGTACGGAGCGGTCGCGGCGGCGTAAGCGTATGCGTGCCGCAGCCGCTTGATTATCGTTATTTCGCGTGAAAAATACAGTTTTTCATTCGTTAAACCGGGTGCACCGATAAATCCGCATCTCCAAACCGGGGCGTGAAGTATGCCGGTATGGAATACGCCGATCCTGCTTTTCAGCGCGGTCCTGCCGACCATGGCGAAAGCTCTGAAATAATAAGTCGTCTTGTCTGATAAAGGCTTGCCGCCGTATTTTATGCATGACGTATCGGAAGAATAGATCAGTCCCGAATCCCACATATCCCCGTTGTTGTCCGCAAGAAGTCCGAACGATGAAGAGACGAGTATTTTATAATATCTGACCGACACGTCGGAGCCGGCGCCGTCGAGCGCAAATGAAAAACACGGGCTCCCGTTGTCTATGCAGTATGGCGAACCGGAAAACGCCTCCGCCTCCGCCGGCGACAGTTCGCACCTCAGTCCCGTTATCCTCATACCCGCGCTCCTTTCCGATTATAAGTTTATTATAACACATTGTATTTAAAAAAACAAGTATATTTTATTATAATTCTCAATTCTATGCCGAACGCCGCAATTAAAAAACTGCCGCTTGCGGCAGCCTTAATGAATTGCGCTCCGGAGCAATTCAATTCATGACGGCTCTGCCGTCAATTCACGGCGAAGCCGATTCATTTATACTTAAAAATCTGCTTTATGTTATGAATTGCGCCGTAAAGCGACGCATGAAATGCCTGACGGCATGAATTGTCCTTTACGGGACATTAAAGGGACTGCATTGCTGCAGTCCCTTAAAGTTTGCTTATATGTTGTTGCCCTGACGGTCGGCGAGGATCTTCATTATCTGAGCGAATTCGTCGTCGGAGATACCGTTGTCTTCTTCGGCGGTCTTTACCGGCTCCGCTTTTTTGGGCTCGTCGGGCTGGACCGGCTGCGGAGGCGCTTCTTTCTTCGGTTTGACCGGCGCCTTACCGGTTATAGAACCTTCAAATCCGGTCGCGATAACGATGATCTTGATCTCGTCTTCGAGATTGTTGTCGAACGCCGCGCCCCAGATAACGTTCGCGTCGGCGTGCGTCTCGTTGGATATGAGCGTCGAAGCCGTGTAAACGTCTTCAAGTCCGATATCGGGCGAAGCGGTGATGTTTATGATTATGCCGCGCGCGCCGGTGATCGACGTTTCAAGCAGCGGGCTGGATATCGCGGCTCTTGCCGCCATTTCGGCTTTGTCTTTGCCTTTTGCGGCGCCTACGCCCATGTGAGCGAAACCGGCGTCGGTCATAACGGCGCTGATGTCCGCGAAGTCAAGGTTGATTATGCCGGTGCCGTTGACGAGCTCGACTATGCTCGATACGCCGCGGCGGAGCACGTCGTCGGCGATCTCGAACGCGTTGGCGAGCGTTATACGCGTATCGGATACCTGTTTCAGTCTTTCATTCGGTATGATTATGAGGGAGTCGACCGACTCTGCAAGCTTTGCGATGCCGGCTTCGGCCTGATCCATTCTTCTCTTGCCTTCGAACGCGAAAGGTTTCGTCACGATACCTACGGTAAGTATACCGAGATCCTTTGCTATTTTTGCGATCACGGGTGCGGCGCCCGTGCCCGTGCCGCCGCCCATACCTGCGGTGACGAAGATCATATCAGCGCCTTTGACTGCGTCGGTCAGTTCTTCCAGGCTCTCTTCCGCGGCTCTTGCGCCGATATCGGGGTTGGCGCCCGCGCCGTGGCCTTTCGTCATTTTTTCACCTATCGGTATTTTTGTCTGCGCGGCGGAATTGAGAAGCACCACTCTGTCCGTATTTACTGCTATAAACTCAACCCCCGTGATATTTGACGCGATCATTCTGTTTACGGCGTTATTGCCGCCGCCGCCCACGCCTATTACCTTGATTTTGACAAGATTGTCGACAGCGTTATTAAGCTCGTATGCCATTTTACTTCCTCCTGAGCGATTTATGAAAATTCAGATGATAAGTCACTTACTATATCATAATATGTTTTTTTGATTTTTGCAATAGTTTTTGAAAAATTTTTTCTGTTTTTTCAGATTTTTTTGCCTTTTTTTCATTATTTTCCTCTATTCGATATCGTCAGTCGCCCGAAACGAGCCGTTTTCGAGGTTTGTCGCGTAAATTATGCCGCGGTCGCCGTCTTGAAGCGACGCGATATACGCTTCGGCAAGCGTCAATTTGGTCGAAACGTTCGACGCGTCGCCTATTTCGATGATGAATCTGTCGTCGTATTTCAGCTTTACGTCGAACTTTTCACTCATGTCAACGCGGACGATGTGCTCCGATATATTGTGAACGCGTATACATTCAAGAAGATTTTTCAAATAATTGTAATGCGTATCGCGGTCGAAAACGATGTATTCGCCGACCACGGCGCTGACTATACCGCAGCTGCGGAGCTCGATCGCGCCGTCGGGCGGAGTCTGCCTCTGCGAGGTGACGCGGAGCGTGTCGGAGACAGTGAACCAGTCGTTTCCGAGTTCTATACAGTACAGTTCTTCGCTGTCGGTCACGGTTATTTCGAGCTTGTCCGGCAGTATTTTGCGTACCGTTATCTCGTCGAGAGACGGATAAGCGGAACGCAGCGATCTCTCCGTCCCGACTTTGCCCGTCAGCAGAAGATTTGACCATTTTCCGAGACCGAGAGATGATGAAAGTTCCTCAGCCGAATACTTTTCGGAGCCGCTGATCCGTACCTCTTTGATGCGGAAAATGAAGAAACTTGCCGCGGCGGCGGACATGAGCAGCAGAGCTATGACGACGAGGATAACGGCGGTCTTTCTGATCGCCGTTTTGTTTTCGGAATGCCTTATATGGCTCATTATCCGGTCGTGACCCGCTTCTTCCGCGTTGTCTTCGGACTTTATCTGTCTGTTGTCGGACGGACGTTTTATCTTTCCGTCGGAAAAACTGAAGCCTTCTCTGTTCTTACCGTTCATGATCTTTTTTTCGCTATGAGCTTCATAAGCTCTTCGTAGATTTTACCGTTTGCGTCGTCCGAGGCGAACTGCCTGACGTTACTGCACAACGATTCTCTGTATTCTCTGTCGTTCAGGATCTTTTCCGATTCCTCGTAGAGCGTATCAGCCGTGAAATCCGCGTCGCGTATCAGAGCCGCGGCGCCGGCGTCGTAAAGTACCTTGGCGTTTTTATACTGCTGATCGTCCGTGACGTTGGGCGACGGTACGAATATCGCCGCTCTGCCCGCGCCCGCTATCTCCGAAGTCGTCATAGCGCCGGAACGGCAGACTATCACGTCCGCCGCCGCCTGACGCACCGGCATATCGTATATGTAATCAAGCAGCTCGACGTTCGGAAGGTCGGCTCCGAGCTCTTCATACATTTTTTTGACTTTTTCGTAGTTCGCGGCTCCCGCTGCGTGCGTTACGAGCGTGTCGGGTTTGTCTTTGAGATACTTCGCCGCGTATTCAGCTGCGGCGCGGTTGATCGTGTCCGCTCCGAGCGAACCGCCGTATATGAGTATGCTGTGACGGTATTTATGAGCGATGCCGAGCTGTTCTCTCGCTTCTTCATAGCTTACGTCGCCGTGTTTTTTGTCAGAAGGGTTGCCGACTCTTCTTATCTTGTTTCTGAATCTCGGCTTGATGCTCTTCTCAGCCGCCTCGAAATTCGTGAATATTATATCTATATACGGCGCGAGCATCCTCACCGCGAGACCCGGCACAGCGTTCGATTCGTGTACGGCGGACGGTATGCCCATCGCGGCGGCGGCTCTGCAGAGCGGAAAGCAGACGTAGCCTCCCGTACCGACCACGAGATCGGGTTTCAGCTTTTTTAACAGCCTTGCGGCGCGGTCGAGGCTCGCCACCGTAAGATACGCCGTCTTTATATTCTCAAGCGACAGCGAACGGCGAAGGCCCTGTATATTGATGTAGTGGATATTGTATCCCGCTTTTTTGACGAGGCGGTTCTCCATTCCCTTTTCGGTCCCGACGAACTCTATCTCGCAGTCGGGCTGTCTCGATTTGATGTAATCCGCTATTGCGAGCGCGGGGTTTATGTGTCCGCCCGTGCCGCCCCCGGTCATTAAAACTTTCATATCACACCTTCTTCTGTCTTGAATATCGCGAAATCGAAATAAGTACGCCGCATTCCGCAAGCAGTATCACGAGAGCCGTGCCTCCGTAGCTTATGAACGGCAGAGAGATGCCGGTCGGCGGAAAGAGTCCCGTTACGACGAATATATTGAGCAGCGTCTGCACGCAGATCTTACACGTGATGCCCGCCGCCGTGAGCCTTGAAAAACTGTCGGGCGCTTTCGCGGCAACAACGAAGCCGCGCCACGCGAATATACCGAACAGTACGATAAGCAGTACGGCGCCGACGAAGCCGAATTCCTCGCAGACTATCGCGAAGATATAGTCGTTCTGCGGTTCGGGCAGGTACAGATGCTTGAGCGTCGAGTTGGTGTATCCGACGCCGAAAAGTCCGCCCGACCCTATCGCGTTGAAACCCTGTATTATCTGCCAGCCCGATCCGAGTTCGTCAGCGTACGGATCGAGCCAGGCGGTGATCCTGTCGCTCGTATAACCGGTCAGAGTCGCGACGAGCAGCGCGCCGAGTCCTCCGCCCGCGAGTATGCCGACGAGCCACGGCAATGATATACGCCCCCAGAGCATTACGAGCCAGCCGACGACGAACAGTATTATCGTGCCGGAAAGATGTTTTTCGACGAGCGTCAGTCCGCAGACCGCGCCGAGTATCAGAAACGGTATGAAGACCTCTCTGAAGAATATGTAAAAACGTTCTGAAACTTTTCTTTTAAGGTAACTCTTGTTCTTTATCGCGACCGTTTTCTCGTCGAGATCGCGGTATGCGTGAACGTATTTCGATATGTACCATGCGAGCATCATGACGAGCGCGAGCTTCATTATCTCCGTCGGCTGAAAGCTGAATATGCCGAGACCTATCCATCTTTTGGCGCCGTTATGCGACTCGCCGATAATCGGGACCGACGCGAGCAGTAAAAACGATACGGCGAAAAACGCCGGCGTCGCTTTGCCGAAATATTTTTTATAGTCTATCATACCGGCGATTATCATCACGACGATGCCGACCGCGGCGAAAGCGAGCTGCCTGAACAGATAGTAATAACTGTTGTTATAGTCGTTTTCGGCAAGCGGAAAGCTCGCCGAATATACCATGGCAAGCCCGAATCCGACGAGTACGAGTATGGAGATGATAAGCGGTACGTCGGGCGAACCCTTTACCCTTACCGTGTTGCGTTCTTTTCTTACCGGTTTTTTGTCAGGCAGCGCGACTTCCGCGCCGGTTTCGGCCGGTTTGGGAAGATCTTCGTTCACCTGTTCGCCAATCGTTTCCAGTTCCTGATCGTTCATAAGACCCCCGTATCAGACGGCAAAATAAGATATGACGCAGAAAACGCCCGTGATTATCGAAGCGACGGTCACGATTTTTATCTCGGACCAGCCGCACATTTCGAAATGATGGTGTATCGGCGACATTTTGAAAATACGCTTGCCCGTCAGCTTGAACGAAGCGACCTGCAGTATGACGGAAAGCGTTTCGATTATGTAGACGATACCGAAAAGTACGACCGCGAGAGGCGAACCGAGCATAAACGCTCCGCCGACGACGATACCGCCGAGGAAAAGCGAACCCGTATCGCCCATGAATATCTTCGCGGGAAAGAAATTGTATACGAGAAATCCGCCGCATACGCCCGCGGTCACGCCGCCGAGAAGCGACAGCCCCTCGCCCTGCAGCTTTGTTATCGCGCAGACGGCGAAAAAGCATCCGACGATGAGCGTTACGGATGAAGCGAGTCCGTCTATGCCGTCGGTAAGGTTGACCGCGTTGACCACTCCCGTAAGGAGCAGAACGGCGATTATATAATAGAAGAAGCCGATATCAAGATGTAACGACGTAAACGGTATATGCAGAGTCGTATCGATATATCCGCATATCCTCATCACCGCAAGGAATATGCCGGCGCATACGAACTGCAGCGCGTATTTCTGCCACGCCGTAAGACCGGCGTTTTCTTTTTTGAGCAGTTTGACGCGGTCGTCGATTATTCCGATCATACCGTTCAAAAGACCGTATGAAACGACGATAACGAGCTTGAACGATACCTCGTACAGCCCCGATAAAACGCCTGTGAGAACGTAGAC
This sequence comes from Clostridiales bacterium, assembly GCA_016281775.1. Taxonomy (GTDB): domain Bacteria; phylum Bacillota; class Clostridia; order Oscillospirales; family CAG-272; genus UBA1248. The sequence continues at coordinate 12,288 of JAEEJH010000163.1, forward strand.
GATCATTATGAACAGAGTCGTCGCGAGCATGGCGATGCCGCCCATCGTAGGCGTGCCTTCCTTGCCCTTATGCCATCTCGGGCCTATCTCGAGTATCTTCTGCCCCATTTTGAGGCTTTTGAGTTTGGGTATGAGAAATCTCGTTATTACGGCGCATACGATGAACGAAAGTAAAAACGAAGCCGCCGCGAATATGATATCAACCGTCATTCTTTTTCTCCGCCTTCCGCCAGTTTTTCAAACGCTTCAACCGCGCCTTCAAGTCCGACCGCGCGGCTCGCTTTGAACATCACCGCGTCGTTCTTATGACATCTTGCATATATGGCCTTCGCCGCTTCTTCGAACGTCGTGCCGTCGCCGAAGCAGACGATATTGTCTTCGCTCATTCCGTTCTGACGCGCGCCGACGGCGTATTCTTTCGCCGCGTCGCCGTAGGTGTAAAGATAATTGAGCCCGAGCGTGACGGCGGCGGCGCCTACGTCGCGGTGCATACCGACCGAATCGGCGCCGAGCTCCTTCATTTCACCGAGCAGCGCGTGCGTTCTGCCGCCGTTTTCGCGAACGAGCATTTTAAGCGCCGAAAGCGAAGCCTTCATCGATTCGGGCGCGGCGTTGTAACAGTCGCAGAGTATCGTTATATCGCCTTTTTTATACACTTTCTGTCTCATGCCGGTGTTTTCAAACGAGGCGACGCCGCGTTTGATATCCCCGTCGGTCATGCCGTAAAGCTGACCGCAGATAAACGCCGCGGCGGCGTTATATACGTTATGCATCCCTATCGTCGGCGCGGTTATTCCGCAGGTTATGCTTCCGTCGGGTTTTTGCAGATCGAAACGGAGCGAGCCGGACGGGAACTGCGGATTCTTTATTATATAATCCGCTTCTTCATTGAACAGCGCGTAATATATAACGCGGCATTTTTTCTTTACCTCGCCGCGTACTTCCCAGAGCATCCGGTCGTCGCCGTTGAGTATCAGCACGCCGTCTTTTTTCATACCGTCGGTTATTTCGAGTTTGGCTTTGAGTATGCCTTCTCTCGAACCGAGTATCTCCATATGCGACGTACCGATGTTCGTGATTATCGCGACGTCGGGTTCGGCTATCTTTGACATCGTTTCTATTTCGTGAAAACCGCTCATGCCCATCTCGAAGACCATGGCTTCTACGCCCGGCTCCATACGGAGGACGGTAAGGGGCAGACCTATTATGCTGTTGTAGTTGCCTAGCGATTTCTGCGTTACGGCGCCGGCGGACAGTACCGAATATACGAACTCCTTCGTCGTGGTCTTGCCGACGGAACCGGTCACGGCAAAAACCTTCGGGCTGAAGCGTTTTTTATAATTGTAAGCGAGCGTCTGAAGCGCCTTCAGCGGATCGTCCGTTATTATCGCAGTGCCGCTTTGCGGTCTTCTCTGCGACAGCACGCACGCCGCTCCGAGTTCTATCGCCGAATCGATATAGTTGTTGCCGTCGGTCCGTTCGCCTTTGAGAGCTACGAACATACTTCCGCTTACCGCGCTTCTCGAATCGGTGACAACGCTCGTCACGACCGCGTTTTCGTCGCCGTAAACGGCGCCGCCGCACATCTCCGCTATCTCTTTGACCGTCAGAGTCATTTCAGTCAACTCCTTTACCGTTATATTCCTTTATTATTTCCTTCTCGGAAAACGGATGCTTTCCGAGTGAATCTATCTCGTATTTTTCGTGCCCCTTGCCGGCTAAAAGCACGGCGTCGCCTTCGCCGGAATTATGCAGAGCGAACAGGATCGCTTCTCTTCTGTCCAAAATGACGGCGTACCGCTTTTCTTTATCGAAACCCTGCATTATACAGTCGATTATGGCAAGCGGATCTTCGCTTCTGCTGTTGTCGCTCGTGATGACCGAGTAATCGGCGTATTCCGAAGCGATCCTGCCCATGACCGGGCGTTTGTTCCGGTCGCGGTCGCCGCCGCAGCCGAATACGCACCAGAGCGATCCGCCGCGGCAGAACAGTCTCGCCGCCTTGAGCGCAGACCGGAGCGCGTCGGGCGTGTGCGCGTAGTCTATTATTACCTCCGCGCCGTTTTTACATGCGATACGTTCGAACCTGCCTTCGGCGCCTTTGAAGCCGGCAAGCGCCGCCGCCGAGATCTCCGGGCTTATACCCGACAGCTCCGCTGCAGATATCGCACAGAGCGCGTTATAAACGTTGAAAAGTCCGGGCGCGCCGAGCCTTATCTTTGCTTTTCCGATACCGTTATACGTGAATTCCGACCCGTCGTTATAAAGTTTCGTATCCGTCGCGGTGAAATCGCCGTCATGAAGCGAGAATTTGAGGCAGTCGAGCGTTTTCGTATATTCGTCGTCGTTGTTGGCGATGAAAGTTTTGCACAGCGGCATCAGTTTTTTCTTTGATTCGAAATACGATTCCATGGTGACGTGATGATCGAGATGATCCTCGGTCAGATTCGTGAACACGCCGACCTCGAATCTGCATGGCGCGAGTTTGCCGTAATCGAGTGCGTGAGACGACGCTTCGAGAAAAGCGTATTCTCCGCCCGCGCAAACCGCGTCGGCAAGCAGTCCGTATAACTCGTGGGGATCCGGCGTCGTCATGTCGGAAACGTAAACCGAGCCGCAGACGACGTTATGCACGCCGCCTATGAGCGCCGTTTTGTTTTCACCGTACGCTTTGCCGAAAACGGCGCACATCATATGCGTAACGGTCGTTTTGCCGTTCGTACCCGTCACCGCGTACGTACGCAGTCTGTTCTGCGGATCGCCCCGCAGCGCCGCGCACATCCGCGCGTACGCCTCGTGAGCGTCTTCGACCGCGATATATCCGCACCGCAGATACGGCATCCTGTCGCACAGTATTATATCGCATCCGCGCTCGAGCGCGTTTTTTATATATCCGTACCCGTCTTCGCGCTCGCCGCAGAGAGCGGCGAAAACGGTTCCTTTTACAGCCTTATCCGAATGATTTACAACGTCCTTTACGTCGGCGTTCAGGTCCGCGCAGATATACGCGGTCTTCACGCCGGAAAGAAGCTGTTTCAGTTTCAAATATGACCTCTTGTATGTTTATTGTACCGTCTCCGAAATTCTGAATTCGACCGTGACCACCGTGCCCGCCGGCGCTGAAGATCCCGCCTCGGGGTACTGTTTGACGGCGTAGCACGAGCTTGAGGCTATGCTGCCTGTGATATTCACGTTCAGTCCTCTGCCTTTAAGAAGCTCCGCGCATTCGCTGATGCTCTTGCCGGCGAGATCCGGAACGGTTATCCTCTTTACGCTGCTGTCGCCGGCGTAAAGCAGTACCGTCGACGCGCTGACCGTTATTTCCGATCCGGCTGCGGGCATCTGGGCGGTTATCGTCTTACCGTCGCCTATGACGCTGTATTTGACCCCTATGTTTTCAAGCGACTTCTCCGCGTCAGAGACGGACAGATTCACGTAATTGCCGATCGTCGTACTTCTGTATTTTTCCTCGTCCTGAGTATAAGACGGCATTATGCCGAGATAAGGGAGAACCTCGGACATTATCTTTCTGTTGTAAGGCGCCGCGATCATGGAACCTTCTTCACGCGAGAGCGTAGGTTCGTCGACCATAACGATCATCGTGACGGCGGGATCGTCCGACGGAGCAATCGAGACGCACGACGCTACGCGCAGCGAGTATTCGCCGTGCGCGTCGGGTTTGTCTCTTTTTTCACTCGTGCCGGTCTTTGCCGCGACCTTGTAGCCGGTAACGCCGGCGTTGGACGAACCGAGTTTGTTCGATACGCCTTTTTCGAGGATATCCATTATTTCGGAAGCCGTATATGCCGATACGACCTGGCGTTTCACCTGAGTTTCGTAACTGAATACGACGTTGCCGTCGCCGTCGAGCACACGGTTGACTATGTGCGGCGTGACAAGATTGCCCTTGTTTGCAAGCGACGAGACCGCCGTGAGCTGCTGTATCGCGGTCGTTTTGAACGTCTGACCGAACGAATATACGGCGAGCTCGACGTTATTGAAATTTTTTCTCGAGTGGTATATGCCCGCGGCTTCACCCGGCAGGTCTATACCCGTAAGGCCGGTATAGCCGTAAGCTTCGTAATAGTCGTAGAACATCTCTTCGCCGATGCGCTCCGCGGTCATCATGAGCACGGGGTTGCACGACTGCTGAAGACCGAGTTCAAACGTCATCGGACCGTGACCGGACCTTTTGAAACAGTGTACCTTGCCGTAGCCGGCGACGTCGTGGTATCCGGGACAGTAGAACGACGTGTTTCTCGTGACGAGTTTCTCCTCAAGCGCGACCGAACACGTCAGCGGTTTGAACGTGGAGCCCGGCTCGTACGTGTCGTTTATGACTTTGTTCTTCCACATCTCCATAAGGAGGCGGGTGTTCAGCGTGAGATACTCTTCGGAGCCTTTTTCGAGTCCGCTCGAATCGAGTTTCGCCTGATCTATGGCATTGAGCGTATACGGATCGTTGCAGTCAAAATCGGGTTTAGTCGCCATCGCGAGTACCGCGCCGGTCGACGGGTCCATAACGACGCCGGCAACGCGGTTATCCGCTCCCGACTCTTCAAGGCATTCCTCGAGGTATTTTTCGAGTATCGCCTGGATGCTGTAATCTATCGTAAGCTCTATCGTGTAACCGTTCTGAGGTTCGATATATCTCTTGTAATCGTACGGCATATCCTGGCCGATGCCGTTTTTGGCGTTGATTATCTTTCCGTTGACGCCGGTAAGATAATCGTTATACTGATATTCTATTCCGTAAAGCCCCTGATTGTCGCTGCCGGTGAAGCCGAGCACGTGCGAAAGCAGGTTGCCGAACGGATAATAGCGCGTGGTAGAGGTGACGAGATGCACCGACTGCAGACTGTACTGATTTACAAACGCCCTGACCATATCGGCTTCGGTCTTTTCGACGTTCTTTTTTACCGTCTCGTCTTTTCTGTTGACCTTCCGGGTTTTTTCGTAGACCGTATCGTAATCCACGCCGAGGATCCTCGACAGATTTTCGGCGACGAGCTTGCGCTCTGATTCGTTTTCCATATCGGCAGGCGAAATGAACACTCGCTCGACCGTCTTGTTATCGGCGAGCACTACGCCGTATCTGTCGGTTATAAGGCCGCGCGAGGCGGTGACGGTAGTCTCGGACGCTATGCTTATATCCGTTTTCGATCTGTATTCGTCATAAGATATGATCTGCATATAGAACAGACGGCATATCGCGACAGACGTGACCAACAAAAACAGCAGGACCGTCACTATCTCCCGCCAGTGTACTTTGCGTGGTTTGATACTTGCCATAATTTCTCCGTAAATCAAATCCGGGCTAACGCTTGTATTGCGGCAGCCCGTGAATAACCGGACAGATCTCTGCCCTTTTCCGTTTTACTATATTCTTTCTTCAGCGTAAATATTCGATAAAAGAGTTTATACTGTCGCGGAACGCCGACATGAGCGACAGAAAAGATATTTCGTCGTCTTCATCGTCGTCCCCGTATAAAACGACCTTGTCTTCGCCGCCTACGGACACGTAGTGGGAAGGCAGCGTCTCAGCGCGGACCATACCGTACGATTCCGCGGCTTTGCGGATCTCGGTTATGTCTTTTTTGTCGGCAAGCTCGGCTTTTGCGTCGGCGGTCTGCTCTCTGATCTGTGCAAGGCTCGAGTTAAGCGACGAGATCTCGCTGTTGATCTCGTTGATCCTGACGCTGAGATAAACGACAAAAAGCGACATTATCGTGCAGATGCATATAACTATGATCACGCCGTAAGGCAGTTTCTTCGTCTCGGCTTCGGTCTTCGTCGTATATGTATCGTATATTTTATTTTTGGGAAGAACTTTCGTGTCGACGCCGTTTGCCTGCGCTTTCTGCAGTTTTCTTTCGTCGATCGGTCTCAGTGCGTTGTTCGTCATTTCTCTCACCTATATTTTTTCGCAGACGCGAAGCTTTGCGCTCCTGCTCCGCGGGTTCTCTTCAAGTTCGGTCCCGGAAGGGATCAGAGGCTTTTTCGTTACGATCCTGACTTTTTCTTTGTTTCCGCATACGCAGACGGGAAAAGAAGGCGGACAGGTACACCCCCTGGCGGCTTCGGCAAACGCGGTCTTGACTATCCTGTCTTCAAGCGAATGAAAGGTTATCACCGCGAACCGTCCGCCGGGCTTGAGTCTGTCTATGACCTTGTCGATCATTACGGGAAGATTTTCGAGTTCGCCGTTCACCGCTATGCGTATCGCCTGGAACGTGCGCTTCGCGGGGTGATGACCGCCCTGCTTCGCTTTCGCCGGCATCGACGCCTTGATGATATCGACGAGCTCAGCCGTCGTTTCTATCGGCTTGTCCGCTCTGGCTCTGCAGATATTTCTCGCTATCTGCGGAGCGTAGTTTTCTTCTCCGTATATATATATTATTCTTTTTAAATCATCTTCGCTTTTGAAATTCACGATATCGTACGCCGACGTGTCCGAGCCGGTGTCGAATCGCATATCGAGCTTCGCGTCGTTCATATAAGAAAATCCGCGTTCGGCGCAGTCGAGCTGGAACGACGATACGCCGAGATCGGCGACGGCGCCGTCTATTTTATCGACGCCGAGCGAATCGAGCACCGCGTCGATCTTATCGTTGAAACTGTGTACGAACGTGATCTTATCTTTATACGGCGCGAGCCTGATCTTCGAAGCTTCGATCGCCGTCGTGTCGGCGTCTATGCAGATCAGTCTGCCGTCAACTATCTTTTCCGCTATTTTTTCGCTGTGGCCGCCGCCTCCGAGAGTGAGATCGCAGTAGATTCCTCCGGGGGCTACGTTCAGCATCCCGACGGTCTCTTCAAGCAGCACGGAATAATGCGAAAAGTCCGATGCAGACGTATTTTTCATTATGTCGGAATACCTGCCTCGTTGATGTATTCCATGATCTCTTCTTTATCTTCGGTCTCGACGTATTTGTCGAACAGGTCTTTATCCCAGATCTCGGCGAGAGTGTTTCTGCCGATGATCACTACGTCTTTTTTGATCTCCGCGTGTTTTCTCAGTTTTTCGGGGATCAGAAGTCTGCCGCTCGTATCGAGCTCGACTTCGTTTGCGTTTCGGAAAATAAAACGGCTCGATTTGGTGTTTTTCTCACCGCGTATATCGTCGAATCTGTCGCAGAATTTGTACCACTCTTCTTTTGAGTATAGCTTCACGCATTTCTCTTCGGTTATCGAGACGTAAAATTTACCGATAAGCTGGTCGCGGTAGCAAGCGGGGACAAACACTCTGCCTTTGCCGTCGACTGTATGATTAAATTCACCCAAAAACACGGTCTGTCACCTCACTTCCGCTTTATTCCCTCCTGTGAAGTTATCCACATTCTCCACACTTTTATCCACAAGCAGTGCAATTTCAGTGATTGAGCGGTTAACTTTAATGCCACTTTTGAGGGTGACTTTATTATATATTATAAATTTTCAAATTACAATAGCTAACGCGAAATTTGTCACCTCAAAAGTCATATTTTACAATTCGGTTACAATCAGTTCATCACTTTTCAGCCGAGAGCGACGTCGAGAGCCATCATAACGATAAATCCGGAGAGGATCCCCGCCTCCGCGGCGAACTTGTTGCCTTCAAACGCCTCCGGGATCAGCTCCGAACACACCACGGCGATCATCGCTCCGCCCGAAAACGACAGCGCGGCAGGCAGAGCCTCGTTTGCCGCCGAAGCGAAAAGCGCGCCGAGCACTCCGGCAAACGGCTCCACCGCGCCGCTCGCCTGGCCTATCATAAAACTCTTCATTTTGCTCTTGCCGGAAACGTATAGGGGCATCGCGACGCACGCGCCTTCCGGAAAGTTCTGTATGCCGATACCGAGCGCGAGCATCACAGCCGCAGTCAGCGACACGCCCGGTTCTCCGCTCGCAAGCGATCCGAAAGCCACGCCTACGGCGAGCCCTTCGGGCACGTTATGCAGAGTCACGGCAGCGCACAGCAGAACGGACCGTTTTGTTTTCTTTTCCGCATTTTTCATCTTATCGGCTTTTGACATCAGAACGTCCGCGGCGATGACGAACAGGCCGCCGCAGAGAAAACCGGCGGATACGGTCAAAGCGGCGTTTTTGCCGAGCCGCGCGGCTATATCTATCGCCGGCGCAAGCAGCGACCAGAACGACGCCGCGATCATTACTCCGGCGGAAAATCCGAGCATAATGTCGATCAGAGTCTTGCTCACTTTATTGAAAAAGAACACGAGCGACGCGCCGAGCGCGGTCACCGCGTATGTAAACAGAGTTGCGATAAGCCCGCCGAGGACGGGATGCAATTCCGACATAAAATTCATTTTATCACCTTTATTTTTCATATTGCGTGTTTATTATATGATATGTCGCCGCGCTTCCGTATGATATGAAAGCGCGTTGTCACTATATACGCATAATTGCTACTATTTGACGAATATTACCGTCGTCCTCGAGGTTTTTTATGACAATTTATCGTCAGCAGCTTTTGTTTTATCAAAAATTTTAGCACTTTATCGTATCGAGTGCTATTTTTTACAAAAAATCAATATAAAGAACTTTTTTCTTTAACAATCGTGGAGTATCATATAGTCAAACAAAAAAAGAGAGCGTAAGCTCCCGGAAAAGAGGTAATCATTATGTACGGAATCACAACATATAAAAAGAATTCTTATGACCCGTGGAAGGATTTCAGAGCATGGCAGAGATCGCTCTGGGGCGATGAAAATCAGGGCATGATTAAGACCGATATCAGAGATACGGGCGAGGCTTATATCATTGAAGCTGAGCTTCCGGGATATAAGAAAGATGAGATCAGCATCGACGTAAAGGACGATATCCTCACGATCACGGCTGAAAAACACGGCGAAGAGACCGAAGAGAAAAAGGGCTATATCAGATGCGAGAGATATTCAGGCTCCGTAACGAGAAGTTTCAACATCTCCGAAGTCGACGCGGCGCAGATCAGCGCGAAACACGAAAACGGCGTGCTTACTCTTACCCTTCCGAAAAAGAAGGAAGAGATACCGCAGTCGCGTAAGATCAGCATCGAATAATGCAAAAAAACGGCGGTCACGAAATCGTGACCGCCGTTTTTGCTTTGTTTTCTATTTTTCGTGTACGAGTTTGCCCGTCATGTGTTCGACCTTGATACACATCAGCTCGACGCGCCCGTAATCCCGAGCAAGTTCTTTTTCAAGCTCTTCTTCGCTCGGATAATATTTCATGCCGAATGCCTTCAGTTTTTTCAGTTTTAAGTCGGGATCGGTAACGGGCGCGGCGCGTCCGAATATGATCACGCTTTTGACGTAATACGACCAGTCGTCACTCTTCTCTCCGCCGTTTATGACGGTAAAGCAGACCTTATCGCAGTTTTTCATCGCGTCGATCTTGTGACCGTTTTTAGCGGAGTGGAAATATATCGCGTTTTCTTCTTCGTCGTAATAAAAATTGATCGGCACGGCGTAAGGATATCCGCCGTCGCCCGACACGGCGAGAACGCCGCGTTTCTCTTCTTTCAGTATCTTTACGCATTCACCCTCGGAAAGCGCCTGCTTTATTCTTCTCATTTCTCTGAACATGACCGGCCTCCTGATAGTATTTACACTTATTATACATTGAAAATATTAAAAAATCAAGCGATTTCGGTTTGCGTCTTGACTTTTCATTCTATCAATGCTATTATAAATACAGTAAGCAAAAGCGAGGATACGGTATGAAAAAAGCGATTTTTGCGGCGCTGATCGCCGCATCTGTTCTTTTAAGCTCGTGCGCCGCCGCGGCGCCTGCGGCGAC
>JAEEJH010000164.1 GCA_016281775.1 Clostridiales bacterium
GTGATATAGTCGTCGGCGCCGACGGACAGACCGAGTATCTTATCCGACGTTTCGCTTTTAGCCGACAGAAATATGACCGGGATATTGTTCTTCTCCCTGATCTTCGTCACCGCCGTCATGCCGTTCATCTTCGGCATCATCACGTCTATCAGAACGAGCCGTATCTTCTCCGACGTCAAAACGTCGAGAGCCTGTTCTCCGTCGTACGCCTCGTACACCGTGAATTCTTCTTTTTCGAGTATGAGTTTTATCGCGCGGACGATGTCTTTATCGTCGTCGCAGACGAGTATCGCGAATTTCTCCATATCTCTCTCCTTTGCCCGAATATATTCTGACGCCGATTTCTTACAAAAAAGTCGACGAAATTCTTAAGATTTTCTTAAAATCATCTTATAACAACGATCCTGTTTTGTCAAGACCTTTTACGGTAAAACGGTTTTTACCGCACTTTTTCACCGCCGCACACATGACCGCGAAGCGTTGCGGCGGAAAAATCGGGGTCGCGCGCAAAAGATCTGTTCCGTACAATTCGTAATACGGACGCAAAAGGTTACGCAAAAGTCTTGATTTCCGGATTTTTGTATGGTATAATTTTTATAATTACAACGGAGGTGCTTATTATGAGTCTCAGTACAAGATTCGCCGCGATCAAAAAGAAGATCGGCGGCAACAGAGAGCTGACCGGATTTGAGTTCACGTTCGGAGCGAGCCGGCAGGAGCTGAACGGCATAACCGGGATGAACCGGGCGAATACGAGGATACTTTCCGAATTGCAGTACGCCATAGCGTTATCTGCCGAGCTTTGCGGCAAATACGACGCTCTGCTCGATTCGGTTTTGTCGTATCTTGAAGACGAGATCAAGAATAACGGCGTTATGACAAACGCCGCGTGCGATGCGGCGGAGCAGAAGCTTCTGCCGATGAAAGACGACGCGAAATCGTACGATATAATCCTCGCCGGTCACGCGCATATCGATATGAACTGGATGTGGTCGTGGCACGAGACGGTCGCCGTCACGCTCGCGACCTTCAGAACGATGCTGAAGATCATGGACGAATATCCCGACTTCACGTTTTCTCAGTCGCAGGCGTCGGTATATAAGATCGTCGAGGAATACGAGCCCGAGCTCATGGAGCCGATCAGAAAGCGCATAGCCGAGGGCAGATGGGAGGTCACGGCTTCGCAGTGGGTGGAGTGCGACAAAAATATGCCCTCAACCGAATCGATGATAAAGCATATCGAATATACGAAGCATTATATGAAAGACGTATGGGGGATAGATCCCGATTCGCTTCAGATCGAGTTTTCGCCGGACGCCTTCGGTCACAGCGCGAACATTCCCGAAATAGACGCTCACGGCGGCGTGAAATACTATTACCACTGCCGCGCCCTCGGAGAAAATCACACGCTCTACCGCTGGAGAGCGCCTTCCGGCGCGGAGATACTCTGTTACAGAGAGCAGGAATGGTATAACAGCGCGATAACTCCGAAAATAGCGCAGATAGTTTTCGATATCTCGCACCGCACGGCGGGATTGAAGACCTCTCTCATAGTTTACGGCGTGGGCGACCACGGCGGCGGACCGACGAGGCGCGACGTTGAATGCGCGTATGAGATGATGAAATGGCCGGTGTTCCCGTCGATCCGTTTCGGCACTTTCCGCGAATTTTTCGGTATCGCCGAGCAGGTGCGCGACAAGGTGCCGCTCGTAGAACGCGAGATCAACTTCACGCATACGGGCTGTTTCACCACGCAGAGCAGGATCAAGCTCGGCAACAAGATGACCGAGAAGGCCTTCCGCGACGCGGAGGATCTTTCAGCGTCGGCAAAGCTGCTTGCGGGCAGAAATTACAGAGGCGATGCGCTCGAGACCTCTTACAGAAACGTGCTTTTCACGCATTTCCACGACATAATCACCGGCTCCTGCGTGCAGGACAGCCGCGAGTACGCCATGGCTTTATACTCTCAGTCGCTCGCGCTTGCGAACAACGAATCGCTTTGCGCGATGAGAGCGATATCCGAAGCGACCGATACGTCGATGATCGCGACCGAAAAAGATCCGGCGTCACAGTCGGAGGGCGCCGGGGTCGGCTACGGATACAGTTACTTTTCCGGCAAGCCCGCCCCCGAAACGGGCGGCGGTCTGACGAGGATATTCACGGTCTTCAACCCGACCGCGGTCGACAAGGATGAAAACGTCGAGATAACCGTGTGGGACTGGCCCGGCGATATGAGATATATCAAAATGACCGGCGCCGACGGTTCGCCCGTTGAATTTCAGGTGATAAGCGGTATCGAACGGTATTGGGATCACAGATTTTTCCGTCTGCTCGCAAAGGTAAAGGTCGAAGCGCTCGGCTATACGACCGTCGTTTTGTCCGAAGCTCCGTTCGAAGGGCTTTACCCGGTCTATACAAACGCTTTCGCCGCGGCGGATCACCCGAACCGCAACGCCGTGCTCGATAACGGCATAATAAGAGCCGAGATAGACTATACGACCGGCTCGATAATATCGCTGAAAGACGTAAAAACGGGATTTGAATATATCGAAAAAGGCAAAGCCGGCTCGTTCGTACTTATAGATACCGAAAGGCAGTCGTCGGACGCGTGGCATATCGGCAAATATCA
>JAEEJH010000165.1 GCA_016281775.1 Clostridiales bacterium
ACCTTAACCCGGCGCAAGCCGGATTTCACCGCAGAGCGATTTCACCCGACGAAGTCGGATTTCACACGGCGAAGCCGTATATCACTGCGACTCTGTCGCTTGCGGGGGATCCCCCCGCCCCCCTATATCCCCCGTACCCCCTTCCCCCCGCAATCCTTTCAGGGGGCGCCGATCCGTTTGAAAACGCCTAAACGAATGCCGGGCAAAATGAATACGCACGAAACGTAAGGGTCGGATCATTCGGCGCATCCGAATGATCGCGCGCGGTAAAGGGGGCGCCGCGCGCGAGATCGTCAAAAGAGCACGGCTCACAATTTGCGCGCAGCGCACGCGGCGGGCGTCCCCCCCCCACCGCCTCGCCGCGCAATTATGTTCGAGCAAAAGCCGATAAACATATTCACTATTCACTTTTACCTCTTACTTCGCGTCAGCCCGCCGCGCCCCAAAGGAAGTGTAACGACTTTGGGAGGGGTTAAGGGGGTTTGGGGGTTGTAGGGGTGGGCACCCCCAAGAGTTGCAACGCCGTACATAACTGCAACCCCGTCGCTTGCGGGGAACCCCCTCCCACCCCCCTTAATCCCCCGTACCCCCTTCCCCCCTCAATCCTTTCAGGGGGCGCCGCGCCCCAAAGAGAGTATAACGACTTTGGGAGGGAGTAGGGGGCTTGGGGGTCAGTAGGGTGGGACCGGGGTTCCCCGAAAACGAGCTTGTCGAGTTTTTGGTGTTCACGGTGGGCGACCCCCAAGAATTAACGGGGAGCAATAGTCTTTCGGCACGCGATCCGCACCCGTAGGGGTCGGCGCCCTCGACGACCCGTTAAACAATGTTTTTGCCGACCGTTCAAGCGGCAGGAGCAAGCCCCTGCCCTATGGTTCTTCGAATTATATTTGTTCTGACCGTTCGCCCGCATCCGGTACATATGCACGGCAAGCGCAAATTTTCCTTCGTGAAATTTTTCACGTTTTCGCCAAATTTCCTTTGCGTCTCTATTGATTTTTGCAAAAATGTCGTATATAATATAAATTGAAGTAATGGTAAAGGAAGAAACAGATCATGAAAAAAATCACAAAAGCCGTAATTCCCGCCGCGGGTCTCGGCACGCGAATGCTGCCGATATCGAGAACGGTGCCGAAAGAAATACTGCCGATAGTCGACAGACCTTCGATGGAATATCTTGTAAGAGAAGCCGTCGCCGCCGGGATCACCGACATACTCATAATAACCGGCAGAAACAAAGAAGCGATAGAAAACTACTTCGATTATTCGATTGAATATAAAGACAATCTCACGGCGAAAAACAAGACCGCGGCGCTTGCCGATATGGAAGAGGTCTGCAGACTTGCCAATATATATTTCCTGCGTCAGAAAGAGACGAAGGGGCTCGGTCACGCGATACTCTGCGCCGAGTCTTTCATCGGCGGCGAGCCGTTCGCTGTCCTCTACGGCGACGACGTCATGGTCGCGGATACTCCGGTGACCAAACAGCTGACCGACGCTTACGAAAAGTACGGCAAGGGCGTCGCCGGCGTCTGCGAAGTGAACAGAGCCGATCTCAAAAAATACTGCTCTCTCAAGGTCGAGCCGCTCGAAGACAGAGCGTATCTCACAACCGACATGATCGAGAAACCGCAGAGAGAAGAAGATATGTTTTCTAACCTTGCGATACTCGGCAGAGTCGTTTTGCCGCCCGAGATATTCGGCATCCTCAAAAAAACGCCGTTCGGCGCGGGCGGCGAGCTTCAGCTCACCGACGCGATGAAACAGCTCGCGCGCACCGAAGGCATGATCGCGTATAAATACGACGGCAAACGCTACGATATGGGCAGCAAGCTCGGATTTTTACAGGCCAATATCGAGCTTGCGGTAAAGCATAACGAGATAGGCGAAGATTTCGTTTCGTACCTGAAAGAGTTCGTAAAGACCTTATAATAAAAGAAAGCGGGAGAACAAAATGGACAGAGTCACAAAAACAAACTACTACCTCGACATCGCGCAGACCGTGCTTGAGAGAAGCACCTGCCTGCACAGCAAATTCGGCGCGATAATCGTCAAAAATGACACCATCGTTTCGACCGGCTACAACGGCGCGCCGAGAGGCAGAAAGAACTGCACCGACCTCGGCTTCTGTATGTGCGGCACGGGCGAAGAGGCGTCGAGCGATCTCTGCAGATCGGTACACGCCGAATGCAACGCCATTATCGCCGCCACGCGCGAGCAGATGCTCGATTCGACGATGTATCTCTGCGGCGCGGACGCGAAGACCGGGCAGATACTGCCCGACACGTGCAGCTGCCAGCTCTGCAAGAGGATGATAATCAACGCCGGCATCTCAAAGGTCATAGTCAGAAACTCGCCCACCTGCTTCGTCACTTACAACGTAAGAGACTGGATATTCAATGACGACAGCTTCTCCGGATCTATCTGATATAACGGTCGTTTTGCTTCGGCCGGAGCACGCGGAGGCGATCCACAAAATCGAGACGCTCTGCTTTTCCGCGCCGTGGAGCAAAGCGGAGATAGAGGCGCTGGCTGCCGACCCGAAGGCGGTCTGCTTTGCCGCGCTTTGCGGCGGCGAACCGATAGGCTACGCCGGGATGTACGCGATACTCGACGAGGGTATGATCAATAATATCGCGGTAGACCCGCAACACAGAAGGTCCGGAGTCGCCACCGCGCTGCTGCACTCGCTTTTCGCCTTCTGCGAAGCTCACGGCGTGCGCACTCTCGATCTCGAAGTCAGAGCATCGAACGAAGCCGCGAAAGCGCTGTACGAAAAAGAGGGCTTTATATCCGTCGGGGTCAGAAAAAACTATTACGACGACCCGCGCGAAGACGCCCTTTTATATAAGAAGGAAATAAAATGCTCTACCTTGCAATAGAATCATCGTGCGACGAGACCGCGGTCGCCGTCGTATCGTCGCCGCGGGGATCAGACGAATTCGAGATAAAGTCGAACGTTATCGCCTCGCAGGTCGACATACACGCCAAATTCGGCGGCGTCGTGCCGGAGATAGCCGGCAGGGCGCATATCGAGGCGATTTCGTCGCTCGTTTATAAAGCGATGTCGGACGCCGGCGTTACGGCTGACGATATCGACTGCGTCGCCGTGACGAGCGAACCGGGGCTCATCGGAGCTCTGCTCGTCGGCGTCAACTTCGCGAAAGGCTTCGCGTACGCGAACAAAAAGCCGCTCGTCGCCGTCAACCACATAAAAGGCCACGTCGCCGCTGATTATATAAACGGCGGCATAAAGACGCCGTTCGTCGCCTTCGTGGCGTCGGGCGGTCACACTTCGATAATCCGCGCTTCGTCATACACCGATTTCGAGACCGTCGGCAGAACGCTCGACGACGCGATAGGCGAGGCGTTCGACAAAACGGGGCGCAAGATGGGTCTGTCGTATCCGTGCGGCGCGGCGATGGACAAGCTCGCCGCGAAAGGCGACCCGAACGCATACAAAATGCCGCCGGCGCATATACGCGACGGCTCGTACAATTTCTCTCTGTCGGGACTGAAGACTTTTACGATCAATCTGATGAACACGGCGGAGATGAAAGGCGAAGAGATAAACTTCAACGACCTCTGCGCTTCACTGACGAAAAGCATATGCGATTCGGTGCAGCATCAGCTTCTGCGGTGTCTTAAGGACAACGGCATAAACACTCTTTTAGCCGCCGGCGGAGTGCTTGCGAACACTCATCTGCGAAAAACTTTGATAAAAATGTGCGATAAAAACGGTATAGATCTGCACATGCCGCCGCCGTCTCTGTGCGGCGACAACGGAGTGATGATAGCCGCCGCCGCAAAATACGAATTTGAAGCGGGCAGGATCGCCGGCATGAGCCTCGACGGTGCGCCTTCTTCGAAGGACGATTGGAAGAGATGCTGACTTTGTTCTGTCAATGGATTTAAAGAAAAAAATTCAATTTCGTTAAAAATCCACAAAATAACGCTGCCGATTTCGGCACAATTCACACAGCTTCATTATGTGAATATTTTGTGAACAGTTAGAGGGCAAAATTTTCAAATCCCCGTTTTTATGAATAAAAATTCATTTTGAAGCCGGGCTCCGCAGATGTGGAATTCTTTGGCTGAAAATATGAAAAAAACGCCATTTTTTACCGTAAAACAGCCTTAATACGCGGTTTTTTGCCGTAATAACGGATATATTCACACCGCCTTTGTGGATTTGTCTGTGGATTCTGTGGATTACTTTCAAAGCGATTTTGCTGGATATGAATGAATAAAAAGCTCTTTGCTGACGTCAAAACAGAGAAAAACGGTATATTTTGTCATATTTTAACATATTAACGAAAAATAGAGTCAATGTTAAAAATTATTAAATTTTACACACGGTGAATAAAATGAAAAACGAAATTTACGAACGCGCCGCGGAAGAGGCGGCAGAGAAATTCAAAGCGCTCATGATCGAGCAGCTCGAGCGCGCGGAGCGCATAAAACAGGATAAAGAGTTCAAAGACTACTCGAAGCTCGATAAGACCGTCATCGGCGTCTGCGGAGGCGACGGGATAGGTCCCGTGATAACGAAAGCGGCGGTCTCCGTGATCGAAAAACTGCTGAAAGACGACATAAAAAGCGGCAAAATCGAGATAAAAACGATAGACGGGCTGACTATAGAGAACAGAATAGCCGCCGGCAAGGCGATACCCGACGACGTGATGGAAGAGCTTTACAAATGCGACGTCATTTTAAAGGGTCCTACGACGACTCCGCACGAGGGAGACGGTCTGCCGAACATAGAGAGCGCGAACGTGATGATGAGAAAGAAGCTCGATCTGTTCGCCAACGTGCGCCCGGTCAAAGTGCCGGACCAGGGAATCGACTGGACGTTTTTCCGCGAGAATACCGAAGGCTCGTACGCCGTCGGCAGCAAGGGCGTCAACGTGTCGGACGAGCTCGGCGTCGACTTCTGCGTGACGACGACCGAGGGGACGGAGCGCATAGCGCGGCTCGCGTACGAATACGCGAGATCGAACGGCAAAGACCGCGTTTCGATAGTCACGAAAGCCAACGTCATAAAAACGACGGACGGCAAATTCCTCCGCATCTGCAAAAAGGTCGGCGAAGAGTACCCCGAGATCACGACCGACGAGTGGTTCATAGACATAATGACGGCCAAGCTCGTCGACGAAAAGCGCAGAAAAGACTTCCGCGTTTTCATCCTCCCGAACCTCTACGGCGACATAATAACCGACGAGGCGGCGGAATTCCAGGGCGGCGTCGGCACGGCGGGTTCCGCCAATATCGGCAAGCGTTACGCGATGTTCGAGGCGATACACGGTTCCGCGCCGAGGATGATCGCCGAAGGCAGAGGCGCATACGCCGACCCATGTTCGATGCTGCGCGCGGCGGCGATGCTGCTTTCGCATATCGGCAAGCAGGAAGAATCGGATAGACTTACACGCGCGCTCGACTATTGCATGTTCGAAGACAAAAAACTCAAGGTGACCGGCAGAGACACGGGCGCGACCTGCGAAGAGTTCACACGCTACGTGACGGAGCAGCTCTGATGAAAGAAGACAGAAAGGCCCCCGTATCGGAGGAATTCGACATAAACGACGTGCCGGCGCTCTCGGAGCTGCGGCCGAAAACCACGCCAAAGGTCGTGCCGGACGCGGTCATAAGGCGTCTGCCGCGCTATTTCAGATGTCTGCGCGACCTTTTCAACCGCGACATACTGCGCGTCAGCTCCGAAGAACTTTCGGAATATCTCGGGATAACGGCTTCTCAGCTGAGACAGGATATGAAATATCTCGACGCCGAAGGTCAGCGCGGCTACGGTTACAGCGTAAAAGCGCTCTATACGTCGATAAGCGGTCTGCTCGGCGTGGCGAAAAAGCACACCGCGGTGATGGTCGGTGCGGGCAATCTCGGATCCGCGATAGCGTCGAGCATGATGCTCGAACAACGCGGCGTCTGGCTCAAGGCGATATTCGACATAAAGCCGGAGCTTATCGGTACGGAGATCGCCGGAGCCGCGGTAAAAGACGCGGCGGCTCTCAAAGAATACTGCAAAAAAAACAAAACGGATATACTGATAATCTGCTGCGACCCCGGTTCCGCCGGGGCGGCGGCGGAGCTCGTATCGGGTACGGGAGTAAAGGGAGTATGGAACTTCTCGCCGTACGAACTTAACTCCGAGGCGACAGGCGCGCTGACCGAAAACGTCTGCACCGGCGATTCGCTGATGAATCTTATATATGAAATGAGCGGCAAAAAATGAAGATAAAGATAAAATATGTGGACAGGATCATCTCCGTTCCGGCGGAGAGCGTGATGGCGGCTCTGCCGTCGCTTCACGAAAACGAGCTGCGCGTGCTTCTGTACGTCTGCTCCGACCCGGAATTCCGCGCCGATACGGAAAGCGACAGGGCGAAAGCGATAAAAACGCTCGATATGCAGTGGGCGTCGATCGAAAAAGCGCTCTCGGCGTTATCGGCTCTCGGCGTCATCGAAACGCCCGATACGGCGGAGCTGCCGGACCTTGAAATAAAAGACAAAAAGACAAAGGCGAGCGTAAAAGCCGACCGCCCGGTCTATTCAAAGGACGAAACGTCCGATATAATCGGCAGAAACGAAGACCTCAAAAAACTGATCAACGAAGACATACCGGAGATCACCGGCAAAGCGGTCTCTTACGAGGAGTCGATGATAATCGTCTCGATGTACGACTATCTGCGCATGACTCCCTCGATGATAACGAAGATAATAGCGTACTGCTGTGAAAGAAATATGTATTCGATGCGTTTCGCGGAGCGTACGGCTTACAGCCTCTATGACGCCGACGTCACCGACGAAGCCGGGATCGACGCGTTTCTCGAGCACGAGAGCGTGATAAACAAGACGACCGCCGAGGTCAGAAAACTGTTCGGGCTCGGTCACCGCGCGCTGATCGCGAAAGAAAAACAGCTCATAAAGCTGTGGATCGATACTTACGGCTACGGCGGCGATATGATAGAGCTGGCGTACGAAACAACGATAAAAACGATAGGCGAACCCTCTCTCGACTATGCCGGCGGCATTCTCAAGCGCTGGCACGAAGCGGGTTACAGAACGCCCGCCGACGTTTCGGACGGCGACGCCGGCAGAGATAAACCTTCAAAGAAGAAAACCGGCAAAGGCAAGATCAAAAGCGAGAGCAGCAGCTTCGACGCCGACGAATTCATGGACGCGGCTCTTAAACGGAGCTATTCGGACAATAACGATTGAGGAGAAACTGAGATGGCATTTTACCGCCCCGACTACGTAAGGGTCAAAAACGCTTTCACGAGCAAAAAAGAAGAGGCGAAAGCGGCATCCGAAGAACGCCGCGCCGCACTCTCCGCCGAGATACCCGAGCTTGATTCGATCTGCAGGCAGCTTTCGGCGACCGGGCCGCGCATATTCGAGGCGGCTCTGCATCCCGAGGGAGATCTCGAGGGCAAGATCGCCGCGATAAGAAAAGAAAACGAGGCGCTTCTCGCGGAGCAGAAACGGATACTCGCCGAGCACGGCTACCCGGAGGACTGGTTCGACGTCAAATACGAATGCCCGATCTGTAACGACGAGGGAAACGTCGACGGCGTTATGTGCGTATGTATGAAAAAACAGCTCATCGAAGCCGGGTACGAGACGGCGGGTATCGCCGGTCTCGCCGCGACGCATAACTTCGAGACGTTCGATCTTTCGTATTACGATTACGACAGCGAGATCCGTTCGAAGATGAAATACGTTTTCGAACGCGTAAAAAATTACGCCGAGACGTTCAAAGTCGGCGCTTCTCCGTCGCTTCTCTTTTTAGGCGGCACGGGGCTCGGCAAGACTCATCTCTCGGTCGCCGCCGCAAAACGCGTGATCGAACTTCAGAATTACGTCGTCTACGGTACGGCGCAGAACATATTCGCCGATTTCGAGCACGAAAAATTCAACAAGCCTTATACCGACCAGTCGCCTTCACGTACCGACAAGTATTACGAATGCGATCTGCTCGTCATGGACGATCTCGGCACGGAACTGAAATCCCAGGCGGTGACGGCGTTTTTATACAATCTGCTCAACACGCGCCTCGGTGAGGGCAAACCCATGATAATAAGTACGAATCTGACTACCGCCGACGCCATCGTGGAACGCTACGACGAGCGCATCGGCTCCCGTCTGCTCGGCGAATTCCTGCCTTACAAATTCGCGGGTAAAGACGTGAGGATGCTGAAACTGAAAAAGAGATGAAAATAACTTTCCGTCACTATAACGAAAGCGACCCGATACCGCTTTCGTACGTATCGCAGATACCCGCCGTATCGGGCATAGTCTCCGCCGTTTACGACGTAAAGCCGGGCGGGGTATGGAGCCGGCAGAGCATCGCGAAGATAAAAGAAAACGCAAACGCTCACGGTCTTCAGTTTGAAGTCGTCGAGAGCGTGCCGGTGCACGAGGATATAAAGCTCGGCAAAAAAAGCCGGCTCGGATATATCGACGCATACTGCGAGAACATAAGAAGGCTCGCCGGAGCCGGCGTAAAAGTGATCTGCTACAATTTCATGCCGGTCTTCGACTGGCTCCGCTCGGATCTTTCTTACGAAAATCCCGACGGATCGAGGAGCCTGATATATAAGCAGGAGCAGATAGACCGGCTCGACCCGTCGAAAACGAAGCTTTCTCTTCCCGGCTGGGACGAGAGCTATTCCGACGGCGAGATAAAGGCGCTTCTTCACGAGTATGAAAATATCGGTCATAAAGAGCTGTTTGACAACCTGTCGTATTTTCTTCACGCCGTGATACCGGTATGCGAGCAGGTCGGGGTCAGAATGGCGATACACCCCGACGATCCGCCGCGCGACGTCTTCGGTCTGCCGCGGATAATCACGTGCGAGAGCTCGATCGACGCGATGCTGTCGGCGTATGACAGTGAGTGTAACGGACTGACGCTCTGCACTGGTTCTCTCGGCGCGGACAGAAAAAACGACGTGCCGTATCTGACCGAAAAATACGTAAAAATGAACAGGGCGCCGTTTATCCACGTCAGAAACATAAGACTCGAAAACGAATGCGATTTCTACGAGACCGCCCACCCGACCGAATGCGGCAGCCTCGATATCCGCCGCATAATGAAGATCCTTTACGATAACGGTTACGACGGCTATATCCGCCCCGATCACGGCAGAATGATCTGGGGCGAGACCGGCAAGCCCGGTTACGGCCTTTACGACCGCGCCCTCGGCGCCATGTACCTGTACGGGCTCTGGCAGGGCTTCGGCGCAAACTGAATCACGAACTTGCATATTTGACCTGACGGGAGCGGCTTCGCTCCCGTTTTAAAAAAGCGCGCGCGTCCGGCTTTTGCAGGCGCGCATATCGATTATTTATCGATATATCTCCTATCGGAGATTCGATATATTTCACTTTGTGAAATTCGATATATGCTCGCTCTGCTCGCATTCGAGATTTGCTTCGCAAATGACTATGCCCAACGAGCGAAAAATGCCGCAAACGCTCTTAATTCAACTCTCAATTCTCAATTTTTTCTCATTTTCCCCAACCTTTTTCCCCTCTCACGTGTCTATAAGGCGAGAAACAAAAAAGGAGGCAATATGTATAAAGCATACGACGACGAAACGCTCGTATACATGACGCTTGCCGGGCGGCAGGACGCTTACGGCGAGCTCGTTCTTCGCTGGCAGAGCGCGGCGCTTGCGGCGGCAAACTCTGTTCTGCGGTCGGTTTATTTATCCGAAGACGCGGTCCAGGACGCGTTCATCGCGGCGTGGATGAAGCTGAACACGCTCGCCGAACCGTCGAAATTCGGGCCGTGGGTATGCAAGGCGGCGAAAAACCGCGCCAAAAACATACTCCGCACGTACAGCGGCTGGATGGATATATCCGTATACGAGAACAAAGAAGACGACGGCGTGCCGTCGCCCGAAGAGTCGGTCATATCGGCCGACGAAAAAGAAGAGGTGCGGCGCGCGATAGAGTCGCTGCCGCAGAAGGTGCGGACGGTCATAACGCTGCACTATTTCGAGGGGCTGTCCGTCGCTGAGATAGCGGACAGGATGAGAATACCGGTCGGGACGGTCAAATGGCAGCTGTCCGACGGCAGAAAAAGATTGAGAGGAGAATTATCGGCAATGGATGAAAACTATAACGACACTTTATTACAGAAAGTCATGAAAAAAGTCGAAGAACTCAAACTGTGGTCTTCGAAAACGAGCAAAGAGGGGTTCGATGCCGCGTACAGGGACGTTTTGTCCGACGTTACCGACCTGCCGGAATCCGAGAAGAAATATCACGCTATGGCGGACGTGCTTCTGCGCGGCTTCTGGTGGCTGCCCGGCAAAAAGAACGACGAGATGCTCGCCCGCATAGCCGACGCCGCCGAAAAAGGTCATAACGACGAGGCGACCGCGTTCATCTGCTCAAAGGAGGACGCGAAGCTGTCGGGCGATGCGAAGATCGAATTCATACGCGACAAGCAGATACCGCGCCTTATCGGCAAAGGTCTGCCGATCGCGCTCGGCTCCGAATGGCTCGCGCTCGCGAGTGCGTATTTTAGCAGAAAAGAACGCGAAAAAGGTTACGACGCGCTCGACAAAGCGGAGTCGGTCATACCCGAGTGCGATATCCTTCACACGAAAGTCAAAGCCGTGCGCGAGGCGGAGCGGATATTTGACCTGAAATTCAAAGACAAAGACGAAAATAAGTTTATAATGAAGGCGGACGCGGCGGAAATACGGCTCGACCCGGACGGACCGGTGCTGTTCCGGTATGAAGAATACAACGAGGGCAGAGGCTACGGCTTCGTCCGCGACGCGTCGATTATCATCGGTTGTGCAAAGCGCGTCGACGGCGGATTTTACCGTAACGGCGCAAAACCCGGCGACACGTTCACGTTAAGTGAAGGCGGTCTGCTGTTCGTCTCGGACGGCGAGACCGTCATAACGCCCGCCGGTACGTTTGACGGGTGCGAGCTGTGGGAATCACGCCCGCAGAGCACGTATTACATGAGCGTGTACCGCACGTATTACAAACGCGGCGTCGGTATCGTAAAATACGAGGTCTGCACCTCGAACATAACCGAGACCGCCGTTCTGGCTTCTTACAAAACGGCGGGCGATCAGCTTCTGCCGCTCGAGCCCGGAAACGAGTGGGAATACGTGCGCGACGGCGGCGATTCGCTCGATATAATGATAAAACTTCGCGTCGAATATAACGACGGCAAAAAGGCGAATATGTCGGCCGTATCGTATATCGACCGCGTTTACTACGACGAAAATTCGTTTTCGGACATGGCGTCGGCTGTAAGATACGAATATTTCTCCTACTCCGACTCCAAACTTCACGACGTCAGCAAATACGCGGAAAGGCTGCTTATACTTGCAAAAACCGAAACGGAGAAGCTGCACGCGAAATACGCGAATTCGATATGGCAAAGGCTCAAAGAGTCTGACTGGACAAATCCCGACAGAAAATCCGACTGCATCTGGAATTTCTTTTCCTGCGGTCATATTTACGAAAAAAACGGCGAATTTCACCGCACGTACGAACCCGATTTCGGCTTTGAGTTAAAGGGTTGGGATACGGGCTGTACGCCGGTGATCTATAACGACGTATTCGGTATGCTTCAAAACAATTTCGAATGTGTTTTCTCCGATCAGTGGGTCCCGGGTTACGGCACGGAAAAAGAATTCATGATCTATGACACCGACGTAAAAGCGAGCCTGCGCTGTGAAGACGCGGGAACGGTAACGGTGAAAGCCGGAACGTTTGACGACTGCATAAGGATCCGTATCGAATCGGAAGGGATGGACGAAGGGCACGACTATATCTGCGGCAACAAGAATTTCATCTTCGCGCCGCGCGTCGGTCTGATCCGCACCGAGAATTACTACGCCGAAAAAACGAAATGCGCCGTTTACGAGCTTGTTTCGTATAAGGGCGAAGGAGAGGGATATTTTCCGTATAACGACGGCATGGTGATCCGCTTCGAACTGATAAATCCGCCCGCATTCTATATCTCGTCGTCGGAATTCAGCTTCATAAACGACAAATTCGGCAGGCTTATGATCTACGCCGACCGCGCCGGGATGAAAGAAAGACATCCCGCACCCGAATATCTCGGGACCGCCGACGAGCAGAAAGAGGAAGAACTCTGGGAAAAGAAAGAATACCTCGAATACTATACGCTCTGGGGAAAGAACAATCTTGAAATACTGCTTCATCAGCTCACGCACTATCCGTATAATCAGGGCGACGGCAGACTTTTTTCAAAGTTCGGCTTGTATAAAATGCGCCTGGTCGAAACGTTCTGCGGCGGCAAAGTGCTTCCCGCGTGGTACGGTTATTACGCGGAGGTCGCGTTCCGCACCGCGTGCGCGACGTTCAGTTTCGGAGCGTTCGATCTTGCAAAATCGCTCATGGAGACCGCGTTTGAATACTACGACAAAGGGAACGCGATACCCGACGGAGAACTGCTCGACGTCGGCGTGGCGGAGATCACCGCGAGCATGAAGGTCAAAAAGGGCTCCGCCACCCTGATCCTTCAAACGGGCGAGCCGACCGTCGCATCGGTCGACTGGATCTTCAAAGGTAACAAAGGCGATCTGATGTACAGAGGTCTGACCGCCCCGCGCGGCTGGGAATGGTTCGATCCGGTCAGAAACGAACCGTTCTTTGCCGAATACGTAAAAAGGTCGGAGAAGTATCTGAAATAAAGCAAAAACAGCCCGCCGGGGGCTGTTTTTCATATTGTTTAACGAGACGGGTCCAAACGGCGGAAGCCGCGGTTATATACGCTTCGCGCGTGAATCGCTTCCGTGAACCCCGAAAAACCGCAGGCACGTTTTCGGAAAACACGGACGGTCCCCGTTTCTCCGGACACGCGGCTTGAAACCCTTTATTATTCTCTCGGATCGAGCGGCCGTCGCCGTTTCCGCGTTTTATCATTCTGACAGATACCGCTCGAAGCGGTCCTTTCTTGTGTCTGTCGGGATCTTTGTCGGGTAGTTTCCGGTAAAGCACGCGTCGCAGAATCTGTTGCCGCAGGTCAGACCGCACAGCCTGTCCGCCGGCAGATATCCGAGCGAATCGGCGCCGAACGACGCAGCTGTCTCTTCGGGCGTCATTTTGCACGCTATAAGATCGTCCGACGAATCGATATCGGTGCCGTAATAGCACGGATAAAGAAACGGCGGCGCCGATACGCGCATATGTATCTCCGCGGCTCCGGCGTCGCGCAGTATCTTGACGAGCTGGCCGCCCGTGGTACCGCGCACTATCGAATCGTCGACCAGAACGACGCGCTTGCCGCGCACTTCGCTCTCTATCGCGGACAGTTTGATCCTGACCTGATCGTTTCTTTCGCCGGGAGATATGAACGTTCTGCCGATATACTTGTTCTTTATAAGTCCAATGCTGTACGGAATGCCCGATCTTTTGCTGAAACCTATCGCGGCGTCAAGTCCGGAATCCGGCACGCCGACGACCGCGTCCGCTTCGGCCGGGCAGCACTCGGCGAGTATCTCGCCGGCTCTCTTACGCGCTTCGTGTACAGAGACGCCGCCGATGACCGAGTCGGGGCGGGCGAAATAGATATATTCAAAAATACAGAACTTCTCCGGCGCTTTGCCGCAGCGGTCTCTTACGGATTCGACGCCGTCTTTTCTGAAAACGAGTATCTCGCCGGGATCGACGTCCCGTATGAATTCCGCTCCGACCGCGCGCAGAGCGCAGCTCTCCGACGCGACGACGTATACGCCGTCGGCGGTCTTGCCGTAGCAGAGCGGTCTGAATCCGTGCGGATCGCGCACGCAGATCAGTTTCTGCGCGCTCATCACGATAAGAGAAAACGCGCCTTCAAGCGAATCGACGGCGGCTTTTACCGCTTCTTCGATCGACGGGGCGCGCAGTCTTTCTCTCGTTATTATGTATGCGATCGTCTCGGTATCGCTCGTCGTGTGGAATATCGCGCCGGACATCTCAAGCTGCGAACGCAGTTCCGCGGCGTTCGACAGATTGCCGTTATGCGCTATCGCCATGCGGCCTTTCTGATGGTTCACCTCTATCGGCTGGCAGTTTCTTCTGCTCGCGGCGCCGGTGGTGCCGTAACGCGTGTGGCCGACCGCCGCGGTTGCGCGCGGAAACGACGAAAGCACGCTTTTCGTAAAGACCTCGGAAACGAGACCGATATCTTTATGCGACGTAAAAACTCCCTTGTCGCTGACGACCGCTCCGCAGCTTTCCTGCCCTCTGTGCTGGAGCGCGTAAAGCCCGTAATAAAGCATTCCGGCGGCGTCGAACGGTTCCGGCGAAAACAGACCGAGGACGCCGCATTCTTCTTTCGCGCTCATTTTGAGCCTTCCGCTCTCGCGCACGCCGCGCCGATAAAGCCGAGAAACAGCGGATGAGGCTTGTTCGGGCGCGATTTGAATTCCGGATGATACTGGACGCCGACGAAAAACGGACGGTCGGTAAGTTCGACGGTTTCAACGAGCTTTCCGTCGGGCGATATGCCGGACAACGTAAGTCCCGCCGCCTCGAACGCCTCGCGGTAGTCGTTATTGAACTCGTAGCGGTGGCGGTGGCGTTCACTTATCTCGCGTTTGCCGTAACAGCGTTCCATCGTCGTGCCTTCTTTTATCACGCACGGGTACGCGCCGAGACGGAGCGTGCCGCCCTTGTCGATATCGCTGCTCTGTCCGGGCATGAAATCTATGACTTTATGTCTGCACTGCTCGTCGAACTCGCCGGAATTCGCGTCCCCGATACCGAGAACGTGTCTTGCGTACTCTATTACCGCGATCTGCATGCCGAGGCAGATGCCGAAATACGGTATATCCTTCTCCCTCGCGTATTCGGCGGCGGTGATCATGCCCTCGATGCCGCGGCTGCCGAAGCCGCCCGGCACGATTATGCCGTCGAGGCCGCCGAGTATCTCTTCGCGGTTTTCTTTACACAGATTTTCGGAATCTATCCAGTGTATTTTTATATGCGAATTGTAGATATATCCCGCGTGGCGCAGAGCCTCCGCGACGGAAAGATACGCGTCGTGAAGCCCGACGTATTTGCCGACAAGGCCGATATGTACCGGCGCGCGCGGCGCTTTGATGCGGTCTACCATCGCACACCAGTCGGAAAGATCCGGTTCGGGCGCGTTTATGCCGAGCTCTCGGCAGACGACCGACGAGAAATTCGACCGTTCGAGCATCAGCGGCGCTTCGTAGAGTATCGGCAGAGTTATGTTTTCGATCACGCAGTCGGGTTTGACGTTGCAGAAAAGCGAGATCTTTTTGAAGATCGACTCTTCGAGCGGCTCGTCGCAGCGCAGAACTATGATGTTCGGGTTCACGCCCATACCCTGAAGCTCTTTGACCGAGTGCTGGGTCGGTTTCGTTTTATGCTCGTCCGAGCCGCGCAAAAACGGCACGAGCGTGACGTGGATGAACAGGCTGTTTTCGCGCCCGACCTCGAGCGATATCTGTCTGACCGCCTCGATGAACGGCTGGGATTCTATATCGCCTATCGTGCCGCCGATCTCGGTGATCACCACGTCGGCGCCCGAGTGACGCCCGACGCTGTAGACGAACTCTTTTATCTCGTTCGTGATATGCGGTATGACCTGTACGGTCGAGCCGAGATATTCGCCGCGCCGCTCTTTGTTTAACACGTTCCAGTAGACTTTGCCGGTCGTGAGGTTAGAGTATCTGTTAAGGTCTTCGTCGATGAAGCGTTCGTAATGGCCGAGGTCGAGGTCGGTCTCGGCGCCGTCTTCGGTCACGTAGACCTCGCCGTGCTGATACGGGCTCATCGTGCCCGGGTCGACGTTTATATAAGGGTCGAGCTTCTGCGCGGCGACCTTCAGCCCGCGCGCTTTGAGCAGGCGCCCGAGCGACGCCGCGGTTATGCCTTTGCCGAGTCCCGAAACGACTCCGCCCGTTACGAAAATATACTTTGTCATCGCATTTACCTCCGGCAGATGAGATCAAAAATCAAAAAAAGAGTCTCCGGGTACAGATCCCGAAGACGCCGTTGCCTTCATACACGGCGATTATACAACGAAAAACCGCTTTTGTCAAGCGGTTTTTGCAATTTTATTTTAAAAATCCTGCACGCGCGCGGCGTATCAGATCTTGCGCAGCTTTTTTCTGCACACGACCGCGAGACAAAGCGCTGCCACCCCCGCCGCCGCGGTGATATATACCGCGGAATCGGATGTGTTTGGATTTATCCAATCGTCGGGATAAAGCGTAACCTGATCCGGGTAAACTGATAGATACGCCCTGTCGTTCAGAGATACAAAACTTGTAAATTTCCACGTACCGTCGATCTGCATTAAAACAAGATCATCTTCCAGTACCGGAGGCTTGCTCCCATCGTAGAGGTCCCAGCCGTAGCTGTATTTAATATGAATACTATATTTGTTGGATCCGGTTGATGTATAATTGATTTCCAAAAAATGCGTGCCGCCCGGATCCCCATAATCACCTAAATCATATATCAATCCGTCCACCTCTCTGTAAACCGGATCGCCCGCCCGGTTTTTCAGCGAAAACATTTTTGATAAATAATAATCCGCCAATTCATCCGAAAAAACAGAGTAAACTATGTTTTTCAATTCGTCTAACGTCAAACATGAGCAGTCCATATAGCTATAATGATATTCATTATTTTCTATTATACTTTTATACTTTTCGTATTGTTCTTTCCATGTCGGAATACTTTTTACCCAGACACTGTCTCCGGTTTGAAGCAATTCACTTAATGGGTATACAGGACCGCAAAACGATGAAATAATTACTGCGGCACCGATATAGTTTTCAATTTCTTCATATGACAAGGCAGATGAATTTATACAGAGCAGACAACATATGGTTATTATCAGCAACAAAGCAATAGTCTTCTTTTTCATAATTAATTTCTCCTCAACTATTTTTCTTTGTTTTTATGATCACGAGCGGAATGCAGACCGCGGCGGCTGCGGCGAGCGCGGCGGGGATGATCCATACGAGCGGGGAAGTTTTGTTCTGCGGCTGCTCGGGCAGGTCGCCCGTCGCCGGTTCGGTCTCCGGCTCGGTCGCAGGTTCGGTGACCGCCTGCGTTTCGGTGTCGGCAGGTTCGGGCTCGGGATCGGGCGCGATCAGATTGCCGACGGTCAGGCGCAGCGAATAAAGCAGCTCCGCGTCGGGGTTATAATTGCCGAGCGAGGTCGTGATCTGTTTTATTATCAGCGTGCTCGAGCCTTCGCCGTATTTTTCGTCGAGCAGGTCGAAATAGTCGTAGTCTTCGATACCGTCGCGTATTGATTCG
>JAEEJH010000166.1 GCA_016281775.1 Clostridiales bacterium
GCAGATTATAGCAAACTATCTCGTCGTATCTCGTAAAATCGACGTAATACTCCTTCGGCAAAACGACGTACAAAGAATCGACGGTACAGGTACTGCGGTATACTTCTTTTAGCTCAAGCAGCGCAAGATGATACTCGCCTTTGATATTCCCGGAGAACTTATACAGGTCTTTTGAGACGCTTACAGGCTTCAAAAGAACGCACAGTCCGTCGTCGGGAAGCTCGGCTTCCGCGCCGCCTGACGACGCGTAGCCATCGATATCTTCACCGTAATAAGCGACTCCGGGCGCGGCGGTCCGGTTGCCGATGATCACGGGTATTTCCGTCGTACCGGTAATTCTGTTGGCTATCAGCACGGCGGAAAACACGGTTGCGGCGATCAGCGCGGCTGCGATCACGGCAATAATCAGTTTATGCGGTCTTTTATACTCCGCCGCCTCGGTTATATATCTGCCATCTATATGTGATAGAGATTTGTATATTTTGTTTTTCATACGTCTATTCCCTCCTTTTTCAAATAAACCTTCAGTTTTTCTCTCGTTCTTGAAAGGAGAGTTGTGACGGACGTTTCGCTTATACCGGTTTTAAGCGATATTTCCGATACTTTCAGATTGTAAAAGTAGCGCAGTAAAAACACGGCGCGGTGCTTTTTCGAAAGCGCGACGAGAAAGCCGTCGAGCGCGTCTTTTAACGCTAACTCATCGGTGAAATCTCCGCCTGTCTCACATTCCGAAAGTTCTTCCATCGTCTCTAAGCTGCCGCGCTTCTGCGCGGTCCGCTTTTCGTACAGGTTGACCGAAAGCTCGCGGCAGATCATACCGACGTACGATTTAAGCGACGGCGGATCGTTCGGCGGTACGGTGTTCCATACCTTCAGATACGTGTCGTTTATAACCTCTTCTTCATCCTGTTCGTTAAAAAGGATGCGCGAGGCTATGTATTTACAGTATCTGCCGTACTTTTTCTCGGTTTCGGCTATCGCGTGCTCGTCACGGTCAAAAAACAGCGCGATTATTTCTCTGTCTTCCACTGTTTCTCTCCTCTCGTCAAAAGGCCTTTGTCATAATAAACAGAAAACGGAGGTAAAACGTCACACGGATCATTTATTTTTTATTTCTTTCCTTTTTTCCTTATAAAGCTCTTCGGCGGCGAGGCGGATCTTGGCGACGGGGACGGTCTTATCTTTCGGGAAGCAGTAAAACAGTTTGTTTTTGTCTCCGATGCAGATCATATCGCCGAGCTCGTACCAGAAATAATCCGAATAAACGCTGTATGATGCGAGCGGCGACTGTTTATAGTCTATCACGCCGCCGCAGCCTTTCAGCGCAAAGCCGTTATCGCCGTGGGTAAGTCTGCCCTCTCCGACCTCGTAAATATATTTCATATCGGTCATGATACGGATATCGACGGGGATATCGAGCGAATATTCGCCGCGCTCTATCTCTTCTCTGACCTGCTCTCTTTCCCATTTATACCAGTCGGGGATATGGGTGAAAACGGGGGCGCTTGAAGATAATTCTCCGTTTTCTTCAAGCGTCCATTCGGCGCCGCAGTCGGCGCAGACGAGTTTTACGCCTTCGCCTTTCATGCCGATTTCTCTTTTGCAGTGCGGGCATTTATACAGCACGCGGTGCAGACCGTCAGCGCGGAACGGCTCGGTTATAAGAACGCCGCTCTCTTTCTGCTTTTTGAAATTGTCAAACGAAAACAGTTCTTTCAGCCTTGAGTCTATCTCATCCGGCGTAAGAGTTTTGATCTGTTCGGGGCTGAAAAGCAGGTCGGAGCTCGCTTTTACTTTCGTTTTGCGAAGCTGCAGACCGTTATAAAGCGGATCGTGTAAAAACGCGCCTTCGGTCATAACGGAAACGACCGGGACTTTGAGCATCTTTATAAGCGAACCGACCGTCTCGGGCAGAGGCGTGGCGGTGCCGTCGAACGAATAGCTCGCCTCGGGGTACAGTAAAACGGAGCTGTGCAGTTTTTCAAGCGCGTATCTGATATCGCGGATAAGCGACAGATCCGAAACGAATTTTTCGGTCGGTATGCATCCGAGCGAATACATCAGAGCGGATTTGCCGACGAAGCCGTCGGATGTGCAGACAATATTGAACGGTCTGTGAGCCATCATTTTGAAAGCTATCTGCAGATCGAGAAAGCACGAATGGTTCATAATGACGAGGCACGGCGTATCTTTTACAAGATCAAAGCCCTTAAAGTCAAGCGAGCATTCGGTATCTTTCAGTTCTTTTTTAGAGATCAGATTAACAAGAGCGCGGAGCGCCGCGCTCTGTTTCTTGGGTTTGCCGTGTTTTATGCCGGGCAGCGCCATTATTCCGGCGGCGTCGGCTTTTTTCGTTTTTATCTTCATTTCAGTACCGCATCTATATGAGAGTAGTTATTGCCGGGTTCGGAGACTTCGTGCGTTGCGTTATACGAGAAATACAGACGTCTGTCTTTGCCCGCGTTTTTAACGGTTATTCTGACTTTATGGTCGCCTTTTGCGAGAGTCAACACGGCTCTCTGCTCCCGCGGCGAGCGGTGATAAGCCGGCAGATACAGCGCGCCGTTTGAGTCGAACAGGACTTTGCCGTCAAGCTCGAGTTTCGTCGGGTTCTCGCAGTTGCATATCAGTACGGTTTTTCTCGTCTGCGGCTCGTAAAGCGTCGCTTCACAGACAAACGTTTCGGCTTCGCCTTCAAGCGTTAAGGTCGAACCGGCAAAATACTTCTTTTCGCCGTTTATGCTCCATACGTTCGGACGAAGCACTGTGAACGGAAGCCTGTATTCGGTCCATACGGAATCATCGTTGATCCTCGTAAGGCTTAAACATACTCTGTTGATTCTCTTATCGGGCATCGCTTCGGTTTTTACCGTGAAGTGAGCGGTGCCGGTTCCGTGCGGAGCGATTATAAGTTCTTTTTCGCCGTCGGAACAAAAGCCGTCGGGGCAGATGAGCGCGGCTTTTACTCTCCAACTCCAGCCGCTTTCGTTTTTGAGTTCGAAACGGACCCTGCAGTCGTGATCCGGGGCGCACACCGGTTCCGTTTCATAGTAAAGCGTTGCGGTAAAGCCGCGATTTTCGTCCGCCGTTACGGTATATTTCTGATACGAGGCGTCGGTACGCGACGGGGCGGCGGCGATCATCGCTTCTCTGTCGGAGTATTTCAGCATATTATAAAGCCTGATGCATTCACGCGTGAGCGCGTCGAGATCCTTTGGAGCGTCAAGCCCTCTCACCATCGCCGAAACGACGATCTTATCGCCTACGGGTTTGCTCCACTTCTCCGGTATGTACTTCGTGCCGTACATGATGCCGAGCGTGGCGGCGGCGGTGGCGACGGTGCAGTCGGTGTCGTAACCGAGATTTACGGTCTTCAAAATCGCGTCTTCGAAATCCGCTCCCCATAGTATGCCGCAGACGCCGAACGCGATGTTCTGCGGAGCATAGGTGAAGTTCGGCGAGCCGTAATTTGAAAGTATCGCTTGTCTTGTTTCGATCAGCGTTTTGCCCTCTTTGAAAAGCTTCAGTGCGAGCGCGACGGCTTTATAGACGTTTGACTCTTCCGGTATGCAGGCGAGCGCCGATTTGATCAGCTCTTCGGTATCGTCGCAGACGTAGGCTTTCGCCTGCAGAGCGGCGTTGAATATTTCGCCGTTCACTCCCTCGCCTCCGGCGTGGTCTACCACCGCGTCGCGCACGGCGAGCGCGGCGGCAAGTTCTGGGTCGCCGGCGGCGACAGCCGCCCATATCTCCGATCTGATGGGTGATCCCATGCAATCGGCAAAGCAGTTGTCGAAGGCGCCGGAAAACGGCGGTTTGAAGCCGCAGCGCATATTCGTAGAAGCGCAGCCGTATTCGTCAAACGGGAAGAAGACGTGTTCACGCCACGTCTCGGCTATATCGTCGGCGGTGATCGCCGCGCCTTTGACCTGCAGGGCGTGCAGGTTCACGAGCTGAAGATCGAGATCGTCGTTAGGCAAAGCTCCGTCTTCGGAAAGCTTCGGATACCACGTGATATCCATCACGCGCATCTGCCCTTCGACCGGTCCGCCGAGCGTGCCGCCAATATTCTTTCCGAGCCAGCAGGCGTAAATCTTATCGTATAAAGTCTTTTCGTCAATCATATTCTGCCTCCGAGTTTTTTATATTTTTCATACACGGTTTGCCCTCAAAGTATATTTACCGGCCTGCGCCCCCTCGATCAGAGATCGGGGATCAGGGGGGAGGAAGAGGGTTTGGGAGATACGAGGGCGGGGTCTCCCAAGGGCGCCGTCAGGCGCACATAAAGCCGCGCAAGCGACTCCTTTTTATCTGCGGTTTTCCGGTTTTCCGTTTTGAAACCTTCGGGATCATATTTTCATTATAACATATAAAAGTGAAAAATCAATACAATTCTATCAAAATACTTGACTTGGCGGGTCGTTTATTGTATAATCACTGTCGGATCGGGGGTGATCTTATGCCAAGAGAAATAAACGCCGAAGTGACGAATATGATAATGATACAGGATCCGGAGAGCAAAAAAGTCGTCGTTTTGAACAGACGGCTTTCGTGGTGCGGTTTGTCTTTTCCCGGCGGGCACGTGGAGCGGGGCGAGAGCTTCTACGATTCCGCGGTGCGCGAGGCGTACGAGGAGACGGGCTTGCGGGTGCGCGATCTGCGGTTTTGCGGCGTGATAAACTGGGAGTGCGTCGAAGACGGCTCGAGATATATCGTAATGCTTTACAAGACCGATAGATACGAGGGCGAGCTGATACCCGAGACCGAAGAAGGCGAAAACTTCTTTATTGACATAGAAGAGCTGCAAAAAATAAAGACAGATAACCGTATAGAAGATTATCTGCCGTTATTTCTTGACGCTGATTTATTCGAATCGTACGAAAAATACAGTAAGAAAAGCGATAAAAAGTACCCTGTCGTTTATTACCGCACGTAATCTTTGTAATCTACGAGATCCGTGTTCGGGTAGTATATCGCGAGTATCCGCTCGGACTTATAGCCTAGATCGGCGAGGTCTTTGCATCCCCACTGACTCGCGCCGACGCCGTGACCGTGACCGGAGCCGATGAACACGAAATCGGATGACGAACCGCCGCCCGGAACCGCGCCGCCGACGAAATCAAGCGTTTCGGCGACGACGTCGCACGTGAGCATCGACGTTTTCGTTCTGACGATAAGCCTGTCGGGCAGATACGCCGATTTCAGTCCCTCGGCGGTCATGACCGAGATATCGGTCTCGCCGTTTACTGTTTTGATACCGTTTTCAGTCATAACGCGCAATCCCGAAACGGAACTTATGCCGCCGGGGTGGCCGTTTTCTATTTGACCGTTATGAAGTATCACGAAATTGGCGCTGTTAGTATAATCGGCGAACGCAAGCTTTACGTTTCTCGCGCGGTTGATCGTAACGCTCGTGCCGCTCGTATCCGTCACCGTCACCGAATAAACGTACGTTGAATCGGTGCAGAGACGGTTTATTTTTACGGATTTTATCGCGTTTTTAAGCGTAGTATAGCCTGCGGAGCGGAGCTGAGCGAGCAGCTCTGCCGGCGTTGCGGTGAACTGCCAGTGACCGTATCTGTTGGCTTCAAGATCCTCCCAGGGAGTCATCTGACCGATAAGATATTTAAGCGGCGCCTGGTTCCAGACTTCGTGCCCCGCCGCCATACTGCCGCCGCCGAGGTCGGTATACTGACATTTTATCGGCTCGCCGTCGCATAAAAGTATCTGCCCTTTCGTCTGTTCGACGGCGGCGAGCACCGTGGCGTTTGAATGGCTCAGCCCGAGACAGACCTGACAGCAGCTGCTGTCGCAGACGTCGGCGTAATACGAGGCGTGTTTGGCGTTCTCGTGGCTTCTCGATATCGCGTAGGTCCTTGCGCATACGGCGAACGCCTTGAGCGTTTCGAGCGGCCACGTGGAATAGACCTCCCACGGTACGACCGAGGCGACGTACCGCTCTATCTCGCCTATGTAGATCATGGTCACGCCGTCGACGTCTGAGGTTTTATAACGCCTGAATTCGAGTATTCCGTCATAATAATAGCCTTTTTGTATCTTTATAAAGGTCTCGGCGCCCGCTTCTTTCATCGTCATCAGACCGAGGCCGTATTTCTCTTCGGACATATCGAAATCGAAATAGACCTCCGCCGTATTGTAATCGATCACGGTCATACAGGTGGAAGTCGGGCTCGTGACCGTACAGCTGATGCCGAAAGCCGACGAGACCGCGTTTTTATCCGACGACGCCGATGAAGACGACGTGTAAACGCCGACTCTGATACGGTAATATCCGTCGATATACGCCGGATATATGGTAAGTCCGAGTCTGTCGGCGGCGGGTTTGAGTTTGTCTAAATATTCGAGCGTACGGGTCTGCGATATGAAAGCGTACTCGAGCTGCAGATGGTATCCGCCGGCGACGATATTCGACGACGAGGCGTAATAATACCACTGCTGTGAAGACGACGACGTGACGTATTTGCGAAGGTTGCCGCCTTCACACACGGAAACGTTGTCCTTATAAAGCGACCAGATATGGCGAAATTCGTTATCTACGGTAGTCCGGTACAGTTCGAAGCCGAGCGTGCCGTTCTGGTCTCTGCACTGATGACTGTCTCTCGTATCGTCGCGGAAATACACGCCGACGCGCATGAGATAATCTTCATCTTTGAAGGGCGGTATGTCGTCGTCGGGCACCTCGGGCGGATCGTGAGGCTCGGTCTCGGGCGGTTCGGTCGTCGGAGGCTCCGTGACCGGCGGTTCAGTCGCCGGCGGTTCAGTCGCCGGCGGTTCGCCTGTCGCCTCGCCGGTCGTAACGTCTTCCGGCGGATCCGTCGCCGCGGGTTCTTCGTACGTGACCGCGGCTTCAGCCGCTTTTGCCGATATGGCCGCCGCGGTAACGACGGCGACGATCATGACGATACTGAGCAACAGACATATCGCCGATACGACGCGGCGCTTTACGGCGCCGTTATCGCTGTTTTTACCGTTCGGCAACTGAATATTCACCCCTTATCAAAAGCGACGTGCCGTCGCGCAGCGCTGCTATGCCCGATCCGTCGGCGTACGAGATCTCGACGTAATTGCCGACCGTCAGAGCTGTACCGGAGCTGAGCGTTCTGTTTGCCGAGATGTCTTTTACCGCGCCGGATGAAGCCGGGCCGAAAGCGGCGCAGGCGCCGGATTGCAGTATCAGCTCGCATTTGCCGAGCGCGGTGATCTTCTGCCCCGCGCCGAGGTTCAGCGTGTAAAACGACGCGGAAGCGGACGTGCCGCCCTGAGACGGGAAGGAATAGTTTTCAAGCTCTTCCCTTACGACGTTCGAGACGAAATCCCTGAAATTCTGGTCGTTTGCGAGAGCCGCCGCGACTTCTTCGGCGTTGGCGCCGACTACCTTGCCGTCGACGTAATCCTTAAGCGACGGCGTGAGCACGTTTTCGATATACGAAAGCGATACGAGCGGATCGTTTTCGGTAACGTACGCGTCGTCGGTCGCGGAAACGAAGAACGTGAGGAACAGTACGAGCATCATTACCGCCGAGGCTGCTTTTTTGATTGTTTCGATTTTACTTTTCATAGTCAGTCCTTAAAATCAATTCTGATCTGCTGTGCGTTTATGTCGAACTCTTCTAACAGCGCCCCGGGTGCGGGGAGCTTTATTTTTCTGTACTTCTGTATATTTTCGTAGGGAGCGTCGGCTTCGCGGAAAGCCGAAACGATCTTCTGACCGTTTTTCAGCGAAAACAGCGTTACGCCGCCCGCGGTGCGCGTGGGTTTCTGCGGTATGAGCTTGGTCGAGAACAGTATCGCGCGTTTTGCGTCGGAGACCATGACGATATTGAACGGCTCCGATTCGTAGAACGCCGCGACGAGAGGAGATTTTGTCGAGTACGCGCCGGTCAGCTTTTTGCGGTTGCCCTTCGTCTCGTACGCGCTCATCGGTATCCTTACGCCCTTGCCGTTTTCGAAAATGTAGATCATATTATGCTTCTCGTCGTAGTTGTCGACGATCTTCATATAGACCGCTTTTTCGCCTTCTTCAAAGCCGAGTTTGGCGGGGATATAGTCGCCGAGATCCGACGCCTTGTACGATTTGAAGTCGCAGAGACGCGCTCTGTATATCTGGCCTTGGTCGGAAACGAATATCACCGATTTCAGATTGTCGGACGTTTCGCGGCAGATTATATAATCCTCGTCTTTCAGCAGGTGGTTTTCGCCTGCGCGAAGCGACGTGAGCGGTATCTTTTTGAAATATCCGTGTCTGGTGAACACCGCCGTCAGATTGAAGTTTTCTATATCTTCTTCGGGCTTGTACTCGGGCAGATCGCCGTGATCGTAGAGTATTTCGGTCTTTCTCGGTATACCGTATTTCTTTTTGATCTCCGTAAGCTGTTTTATTATGACCTCTTTGACTTTTCTGTCGCTTTTCAGCGTTTCTTCAAGGTCTTTTATCTCAGCCTGCAGGCTCGATATCTCCTTTACCCTGTTGAGGATATATTCTCTGTTGAGATAGCGGAGTTTGATCTCGGCGACGTATTCAGCCTGTATCTCGGTTATGCCGAACGCCTTCTGAAGGTTGGGCACGACGTCGGCTTCCTTTTCGGTGCCGCGAACTATCGCTATCGCCTTATCGATATCGAGCAGTATCTTTCCGAGACCGAGAAGCAGATGCAGTTTGTCTTTTTTGGCGTTGAGATCGAAACGGAGCTCGCGTTTGACGCAGTCCATTCTGAAATCTATCCATTCGAGAAGCAGCGCGTTGACGCCGAGCACTACCGGTCTTTTGCGGATTATGACGTTGAAGTTGCACGGGAACGAATCCTGCAGCGACGTCATTTTGAACAGTTTCGCCATCAGCTTTTCGGGATCGACGCCGCGTTTGAGGTCGAGCGTAAGACGGAAGCCTTCGAAACCTATCTCGTCGCGCACGTCGGAAAGCTCTTTTATTTTGCCTTCCGATATGCCTTTCGTGATCTCTTCTATGATCTTTTCGATCGTTGTCGAGTACGGTATTTCAAGTACGTCGATACAGTTGTTTTCTTTGTCGTATACGTATTTTGAGCGCATTACGAAAGAGCCTTCGCCCGTATCGTATATCGCTCTCATTTTTTCCCGGTCGAACACGCACTGCGCGCCGAGCGGAAAATCGGGGGCTTTTATTATGTCGAGCATTCTGTCGGCTGTCGTTTTCGGGTTTTTGAGTAGTTCTATCGTACCGTCGCAGACTTCGGACAGATTGAACGAGCAGATATTCGTAGCCATACCTACGGCTATGCCGGTGTTTGCTGAAACGAGTATGTTCGGAAAAGCCGTCGGCATGAGCACGGGTTCTTTCATCGTTCCGTCGAAGTTGTCGACCATATCTACGGCGTCTTTGTTTATGCCGCTCAGTATCTCGCGGCAGATCGGCGCGAGTTTGCATTCGGTATAACGCGAAGCCGCCGGCGCCTGATCGCGGCTGTACTGCTTGCCGAAGCTTCCTTTGGAGTCGATAAACGGGTGCAGCAGAGCCTCGTTGGCGCGGGTAAGACGGACGAGCGTATCGTATATCGACTGGTCGCCGTGCGGATTGAGTTTCATCGTTTCGCCGCAGACTCTGGAGGATTTCGCCCTGTCGCCTTCAAGCAGTCCCATCTTATACATTGAATACAGAAGTTTTCTGTGCGCCGGCTTGAAACCGTCTATCTCCGGTATGGCGCGGCCGAGTATGACGCTCATTGCGTAGGGCATATAGTTCGTTTCGAGCGTATCTACTATGAGCTGATCTTTAATCTCGGCTTCGATTATCTGTTCGGGTTCCTGTACTTTCTTTTTCTTTGCCATTTTTGTCTTATCCTTTTCAATCAAACGTCGGCGTCCAGATAGTATTCTTCGCTGTGCGCGGCGATAAAATCTTTTCTCGCGTCAAGGTTGTTGCCGAGCAGCGTATCGAACATTTCGTACGTCTCGT
Organism: Clostridiales bacterium; assembly: GCA_016281775.1. Classification (GTDB taxonomy): domain Bacteria; phylum Bacillota; class Clostridia; order Oscillospirales; family CAG-272; genus UBA1248. The sequence goes on from JAEEJH010000166.1 coordinate 9,953, forward strand.
CAGCGTTGCAGGGCTGTACGCGTATCAGACGCCTCGTGGCCGGCGACATCGTGGTGAGGCGCATCATATCGGGCTCGTTTTCGCCTAAGCCTTTGCTTCTCTGTATCGAGACCTTTTTGCCGTCGAATCTCTTCAGTATATCCGCCTTTTCGCTGTCGTCGTAAGCAAACACCGTTTCCTTGCCGCACGTTATCTCGTACAGCGGTGATTCCGCTATATAGATATATCCTTCGGATATGAGAGTCGGCAGCAGGCGGTAGAACATAGTCAGTATCAGCGTTCTGATCTGGAAACCGTCAACGTCTGCGTCGGTACAGATTATGATCTTATGGTAGCGGAGGTTGGCTATATTGAAAGCGGATTCGCCTTTTTTGCCGACCTTTATCTCGGCGCCGCAGCCGAGGACTTTTACAAGATCCATTATGATCTGGTTCTGCAGTATCTTCGCGTCGGTGCTCTTGAGGCAGTTGAGCGTTTTTCCGCGGACCGGCATTACGGCCTGGAAGTACGGGTCGCGAGCCTGTTTGCACGAGCCTAAAGCCGAATCGCCTTCAACTATGAAAAGCTCGCATTCGCTCGGGTCGTTACTGCGGCACGGGACGAGTTTTTCGACGCGTTTCGTTATATCCGTACCGGCGGGCGCGAGTTCTTTGACGATGTTCGCTCTCGCCGCCTCGGCGGCTTCTCTGCTCTTTTTATTGATTATTATCTGCTTATAAAGAGCGTCCGCCTCCTGCGGTTTTTCGAGGAAGTATATTTCAAGATTACGCTTGATATAGTTGTTTAAGAATTCGTATATGAATTTGTTGTTTATGGATTTTTTCGTCTGGTTCTCATACGAACAGTAGGTCGAATGGCTGTTGACGATTATGACGAGCGAATCTGCGATATCCGAAAACGGTATCTTCATATCGGCTTTCGCTTTCGCGACGGTCTTGGAATACTTGTCTATCGCGCTGCCGAACGCCATTCTGACGGCTTTTTCGGGCGAGCCGCCGTTTTCAAGAAAGCTCGAGTTATGGAAGCACTCTATCGCGCCGACGCCTTTTGTGAAGCAGAAGGCGAGCTCGAATTTGACTTTGTATTCCGGCTTGTCCTCCCGGTCTCTGCCCGAGCCCTCCGAGCGCCAGACTACCGGCTGGGTGATCCTCTTATCCTTGGCAAGCTCTTCGAGATATTCTTTTATGCCCTCTTCATAATAATATTCTTCGGTCGTGAAGCTCTTGTCTTCATTTTCGTATTTCAGAACGAAACGCAGACCCGCGTTGACGATCGCCTGTTTTCTTATGATATCGGAAAGCGTATCGCGCGGGATGCTTATATCGGTAAATACTTTCAGATCGGGTTTCCATTTTATAACGGTGCCGGTGCGTTTTTCTTTGCGCGAAAGCTCGGTCTTTGTAAGCTCCGTTACCGCGTAACCTTCTTTGAAGCTTATCTCGTACAGATAACCGCCCGTATATGACTTGACGGTCATGTATTCGCTCGTGTACTGCGTTGCGCAGGCGCCGAGACCGTTCGTACCGATGGCGAACTGATAGTTGCCGTCTTCTGAGTTGTTATTATATTTACCGCCCGCATAGAGCTCGCAGAAAATGAGCTCCCAGTTGTAGCGCTGTTCTTTATTGTTGAAATCGAGCGGTATGCCGCGCCCGAAGTCTTCGACCTCGACGGAATTGTCGGCGAACACGGTCACGTTTATAACGTCTCCGTATCCTTCTTTCGCCTCGTCTATGGAGTTCGAAACGATCTCGAAAACGGTCTGTACGACCGCGTCTATACCGTCCGATCCGAGCATGACTCCGGGCTTGAGCCTTATTCTGTCGGGACCTTTTAATTGGGTTATATCCTCGTTGGATATGATCTTTTTTGCCATGTTTTTTCTGCCTCGCCTATTATGATAGTGTATATTATAGCACAAAACGCCGCGTTTGTAAAGAGGGTATAACGAAAATTTACAAACAAAACTTTTATGTAATATTTATTAAAGTTATTGACTTTATAGTTCGCGTATGCTACAATATCAACAATACCTCATAAGGAGAAAACGCAATGAAAAACAGATTTTTCGCATCAGTCATCATCATTTTGATGATTTGTTTCGCCGCGGCGGCTTTCACCGGCTGCGCCGAAAAACCGACGGACAATCCCGCCGCTTCGACCGCCGCGCAGAACAACGGCACGAATCCGGTCGACACCGTCGCCGAGACCGAGCCGGAACCGCCGGATACTTACTACGTACCGGGTTACACGTATAACGGCGATCCGTTCGTGATACTCTGCCCCGGCGTCAACGACAACGAATGGGAGTGCAAAGACTTTTACGCCGAAGAAGACAGTGAAGACGCGGTCGTCAGCGCGGTCTTCCAGCGCCAGAAAAAGATAGAAGACACGTTCGGCGTCAAGATAGAAATGATAACCGACGCGTCGCGCGGCACGATAGGCAACCTCGTCAAGAAAGACGTGCTCGGCGGCGACCCCGAATACGATATCGTAATGCAGGTAATGTCGAACGCGTTCACGCTCGCGCAGAGCAAGTATCTTGCCAACCTCGCAAACGTACCGCATCTCGATCTCGACAGCGACGTATGGGATCAGTCTTATCTGGAGCAGTCGTCCATAGCCGGTCAGAACTACTTCGCAACCGGCGATATAACGACGATGGACAACGACGCGACCTGGGTCATGATGTTCAACAAAAAGCTCGCCGAGGACTACGACCTCAAGATCTACGATCTCGTCAACAACAACGAATGGACGTTCGACAAACTGTATGAGATCACCAAAGACCTTTATTTCAGCAAAGACGGCAGCGGAAAGCCGAGTGCGGACGACACGTTCGGCATAGCGACGACGATCGACTTTACCCAGGGACTTTTCTATGCCGCTGACGGCAAGATAATCAGAAAAGGCACCGACGACATACCCGTGCTCGACTTCAATAACGAGCAGAACGGCAAGATCATCGACGCCGTCATCAAAATATACTATGCGGCGAACAAGATCACGTTCGACTGCCATGACTATCCGTCCGCCGCGCCGAGCGGCCTGTATCACCTCACCGCTCAGAAGATGTTTGAAGAAAACCGCGCTCTGTTCTATTCCGAAGTCATGCAGTGCGCGATAAGACTGCGCGATATGGATACGAACTACGGCATCATACCCATGCCCAAATTCGACGAGAACCAGAAATACTATACGACACACTCGGTCGCCGGCGTCACGCTCTGCGCCATGATAACAAAAGCGATAGAGGCGAAGAGCGACAGATTCGAACGCGCCGGTATGATAATGCAGGCGCTGGCGGTAGAGGGCAAGAACATACTCACGCCCGCGTACTACGAAAAGTCGCTTATCGCCAAAGGTACGCGCGACTATGAATCGAAAGATATGCTACCGATAATCTTCGCGCACCGCACCTGCGATATCGGATATATGGCTGAAGACAGCCAGGTATCTTCGCTTTTCAACGCTCTGAGAACGATGATCAAAAAAGGTCAGAACACGATAGCAAAGACGACGTCAAGCTACACGAAGAAAGTCAACAAAGGTCTCGACAAGATGATCGAGGCGTTTACGAGCGCCGACTGATGAAAAATAACGACCGCCGCCCGCCCCTTAAACACGGGACGGGCGTATGGTACGGCGGTCACGTTCAGGGAATAGCCGCCGACCTTGAAAAAGAGTATATGTATTATTCGTATACGACCGATTTCTGCAAATACTGCTTCGACGGGACTCTTGCCGGTTCCGTCGGCGGTTTTATCGGACATATCGGCTGTATGTGCTTCGACCCTGAGAAAAGAAAGGTCTACGCTTCTCTCGAATACAAAAACGACGAGATAGGAAAAGGGCTTCACAGCCGCATCGGCTCGGGCGAGGTGAAAGACGGATTTTATATCGTCATCTTCGACGTCGACGGCATAAACGGGACCGGTCTGTCCGCCGAAGAGTGCGGCGCGGTAAAAGCCGTTTATCTGAAAGAGGTCGTGGACGATTATCACGGAGAAGGACTCTGCGGCGCGCACAGATACGGCTGTTCGGGCATCGACGGAGTGACGCTTATGCCGCTGCCGGGCTGCGCCGATAAGAAAAAATACCTCGCCGTCGCGTACGGCATATACGGCGACGTCAGCCGTACCGATAACGACAATCAGGTCATACTGTTTTTCGATACGGACGAGATAGACGATCACGCGCGGCCGCTTATGCAGTCCGCTCCGCACACGTCCGGACCTTTGTGCAGATACAGAACGTTTTTATATACAGGGAACACGACGTACGGGATACAGAATCTCGAATACGACCCGTATACGGGCGATACTTTCGTCTGCGTGTACCCCGGCAAAAAAACGCAGTTTGAGAATTATTATTTATTCGTCATAGACGGCGGCTCGCCTCTGCGTCTGACCGACGTGAAAGGTACGGGTGAGATAGGGCTGAACCTGACGCTTCTGCCCGCGCAGAGCAGTTATTTCCCTCTCGGCAATACCGGCATAGCGTCGCTATGCGACGGGACGTTTTATATAAGCGAGCCGTCGCGGACGGAAGACGGCGGTTATACGACGGAGGCCGTCGCTTATTCATACGATAAACAAAAAGGATTTGAAAGGTTGGTCTGAAATGAAAAAAGAGGCTTTGATAAAACAGTTCGAAGCGCCGGGCGTACAGTACCGCGGCAAGCCGTTCTGGAGCTGGAACGGAGAGCTTGAAGAAAAAGAACTCAAACGCCAGGTCGGCGTTATGAAAGAAATGGGTCTCGGCGGCTACTTCATGCACAGCCGCGCGGGCCTTATAACCGAATATCTCGGCAAGGAATGGTTCGAGCTTATCAACTCGACAGCCGACGAGGGCGAAAGGCTCGGTATGGAATCCTGGCTTTACGACGAGGACCGCTGGCCTTCGGGCAGCGCGGGCGGCAAGGTGACGGTAGACCCGAAATACAGGATGAAATCGCTTTACGTGTACGAGTCGTCACCTGAGAAATTCGAGCCGTCCGACGATACGTTTATGATCTTCGAGGCAAAACTCGACGGGCTGAAGCTCGGCGAATATAAGCAGATAACCGCCGAAGAGGCGAAGAACGCGCCGGCCGACAAAAAGATACTCCACTTCCGCATAATCCCCGACGAGCCGTCGAGCGGCTATAACGGCACGACTTATATCGATACGATGAGCACGGCGGCGGTCGACCGCTTCATCGAGATGACTCACGAGCAGTATAAAGCAAAATGCGGCGACCGTCTCGGCAGAAGCATAAAAGGCATATTCACCGACGAACCGCACAGAGGCCACGCGATGGACAACCGCCGGGAAAAAGACGGCGTCATAAGCTGCGCGACGGCTTATACGGACGACTTCTTCGACGAATTTGAAAAGAGATACGGCTACGATATGAAGCCTCTTCTGCCCGAGCTGTTTTATCAGAAGGACGGAGATCCCGTCAGCCGCGTAAAGCTCAATTATTTCGATCTTGCCTGCAATCTCTTCGTCGAGCGCTTTATGAAGCGCATAAACGACTGGTGCAACGCTAACGGCATCATCTTCACCGGTCACGTTCTGCACGAGGATTCTCTGACTAACCAGACCGTGCCGAACGGTTCTCTTATGAGATCGTACGAATATATGGGTTATCCCGGCATAGACCTGCTCACCGAGCACAACCGCTGCTACTGGGTGGTAAAACAGCTTTCTTCGGCGGCGCGCCAGCTCGGCAAAAAATGGCTCTTATCTGAGCTTTACGGCTGTACCGGCTGGGAATTCAATCTGCGTTCTCACAAAGCCGTCGGCGACTGGCAGGCGCTGTTCGGTATAAATCTGCGCTGTCAGCATCTGTCGTGGTACACGATGGAGGGCGAGTCGAAGCGCGATTACCCGGCGAGCATACTTCATCAGTCGCCTTGGTACAAGGATTATCCGTTCGTCGAAACTTATTTCGCGCGTTTCGGTCTCATGATGCAGCAGGGCAAGCCGTGCTGCGATCTGCTCGTTATGAACCCGATCGAAAGCGTCTGGTGCAGAGCGCATCTCGGCTGGGCGCAGTGGATCTCGCCGGTATCGCCTCTCGCGCACGAGATCGAAGGCAAATATCAGAAACTGTTTTCAATGCTGATACGCAATCATATAGATTTCGACTACGGCGAAGAACAGATGATGATACCGAGGACTTATGTTGAAAAGACGGAAGACGGAGCGATACTGCACGTCGGCGAAGCGGCTTACAGGACCGTTCTGGTCTCCGGTATGCTGACGATCAGACCGACGACGCTTAAGATCCTTAAAGAGTTCAAGGAAGCCGGCGGTAAGATCGTATTTGCGGGCGAGGCGCCGAAATACGTTGACGCCGTACCGTCCGACGAGCCGGCGAAGCTTGCCGAAGAATGTATCAGGGTACCGTTTGACGAAGAAAACGTCGTGACGGCGGTCAGACGCGATCACGAAGCGATATATATAGAAAACGATGAAGGTGAAAACTGCGGCGACGTGTTCGTGCAGGAGCGTTACGACGCGGATTCCGATATATATATCGCGGCGTTTCTCAATACCGACCGCGAAAACGCGACGGGACCCATGCAGATCACTGCGACGAATATAAAAGACGGTTATACTCCGGAGCTGTGGTCGCTCGAAACGGGCGATAGATTTAAGATCCCTTACGAAAAAGCGTATTACGGCGGCAGGTTCGAGCTTGAGCTTGAAGCGGCGGGCTCCGCCATGATAGTATTCACCAAAGACGCAGACGCCCTACCCGCGCCCGAAGAGAAAACTCTGACACAGATCTATTTCGTCGACGGTACGTTCGAATACGAATGCGACGAGGATCAGGCGTGCGTGCTCGACTTTGCGAGATGGAAGACCGCGGACGGCGAATTCTCAGCCGAGGCTGAATCTCTCAAGGTCGACCAACAGGTACGGGATCATTTCGGGATAGAACACAGAGGCGGCGGAATGCTTCAGCCGTGGTACTCCAAGCTCCACGATAAGAAGATATACGGCGATATCGAGCTTGAATATACGTTCGATATCGAAAAGCTGCCCGAGGGTGAAGTCTTCCTTTGCGGCGAACGCCCCGAATTCAACGGCTATTTCATCAACGGGATAAAACTGCAATGCCCCGATAAAGACGATTTCTATATAGACAACTGCCTGAAAAAGATGCCCGTGCCGGAAGGAGCGCTGAAGATCGGCGTGAATACCGTGACTGTCAAGGTCGCGTTCATGAGAACGACGAACATCGAATCGCTTTATCTCATCGGTAAATTCGGCGTGAAGATCGACGGTCACAAACGCACGCTCACTTCTCTGCCCGACAGGGTCGGAACGTCCGACCTCATCAATTATTCGATGCCGTTCTATACCGGCTGTCTGACTTATAAGCTGAACGCCGGCACTTTCAAAAAGCCCGCAGACGGCGAACGCATAATACTGAAAGCCGATAAATTCAAAGGCGGGCTCGTCAGAGTTGAGTTCGACGGCAAAAAGCAGGCGCTCGCGTGGGAGCCTTATGAAGCCGACATAACCGAAGCCGTTCTGAACGGATCGGAGATAAGAGTCGTGCTCGTCGGCACGAGGCGCAACCTGTTCGGTCCTCTTCATCTCGTACCCGCGATACACGGCGCGTACGGACCCGGTCACTTCGTTACGGGCGGCGATTCGTGGACAAACGACTATAATTTCATACCGGCTCACCTCGGCGTGCTGACGGTCGAACACAAAAAAATCTGATATACGGGAGAAACACATGGCTTTATTTGAAGTAACCGCCAACGACAGGCGGATATACGAAGAAGAACTCAGAGACTTTCTGCCGGATAAGATACTCGACGTGCATACTCACGTCTGGCTCGATTCGCTGACGGTACCGAAACCCGCCGACAGACAGAAACGGACGGTCACGTGGCCGTCTCTCGTCGCTAAGGACAACAGCGTCGAAGACCTCGCCGAGACTTACAGACTCATGTTCCCGGGCAAAGAGGTCTCCGCTCTGATGTTCACAAGCGCCGTTCACAGCGTGGAAAGCGCGAGAGCGAACAACGATTACGTTTCGGAGTCGTCGAAAAAGACGGGCTGGCCGGCGCTTTACTACAGTCACCCGACGCAGAGCCCGGACGAAGTGGAACGTATGATACGGCGCGGAGGTTTTGTCGGCATAAAATCGTATCTCGATCTCGCTCCGGCTTATATACCGGAAGCGGAGATACGCATATTCGACTTTTTCCCGAAAGAACAACTCAAACGTATGGACGAACTCGGCGCGATAGTGATGCTGCATATACCGCGCAACGGCAGGCTGAAGGATCCGGTAAATCTCGAACAGATACTTGAGATAAAAGCGGAGTTTCCGCATATCAGGCTGATAATCGCGCATATCGGCAGGGCTTACGTCAAAGAAGACGTCGGCAACGCCTTTACCGATTACCTTTACAAAGCGCCCGATCTGATGTACGATTTTACGGCTAACTGCTGTGAATACGCCATAACCGAGGTGATAAAGCACGCGGGACCCGAACACGTCATGTTCGGGACCGATATGCCGATCCTCCGGATGAGGACGCACAGGATAGAAGAAAACGGAACGTACATAAATCTGGTACCGCCGGGACTTTACGGCGACCCGAAGCAGGACAGACACCTGCGCGAGGTAAGCCCCGAAGAAGCCGGGAAAATAACGTTTTTCTGCTACGAGGAACTGCTTGCTTTCAAACGCGCGTGCATAACGCTCGGATGCGGTAAACAGGAGGTCTCGGATATGATGTACGGCAACGCAAAAAGACTTATAGAGGGCGCGAAACGCTCGATCTACGGTGAATAAGGAGGAATTTATGAAAAAGATCAAGGTAGGATATCTGCCGTTTTACATCAAACTGTACGACGACAAAAGCTCAAAATGGAGAGTATCGTGCGTCAAATACATGAACAAGCTGATAAAAATGATCGAAGACCGCGGTTTCGAGGTCGTTTGCGCTGACGAAGTCTGCCGCATCAAACCGGAATTCGACCGAGCCGCCGCGAAGTTCAACGCCGACGGCGAGATCTGCGCCGTGATAACTCAGCATCTCGCTTATTCTCCGTCGCTCGAATCTATCGAAGCGCTGAAAAGCCTGAAAGCTCCGATAATCGTTTTCGACACGACGCCCGATTATAAACTTATAAAATACGCCGACACGGTCGACAAGATCATGGACAATCACGGCATCCACGGCGTGCAGGATATGTGCAATATGCTGAGGCGCTGCGATATAGATTACGAACTCTGCGTCGGTCACGCTTCGACTCCGGGCGTGCTTGACGAGCTGTGCGGTTATATCCGCGCCGCGTACGCCGCAAAGTGCTTCAAAACCGCCCGCATCGGTATGGTCGGCGGCGAATTTGAAGGCATGGGCGATTTCCGCATAACCGATAAAGAATACGAAAGCGAAATCGGAGCGAAAACGATCCGCATGACCGCCGAAGAAGGCAAAAAATTCACGGAAGCGGTAACTGAAGCGGAGATCGACGCTGAGATCGCGTCAGACCGTGAAAAATACAGCGTATGCGTTCAAAACGAAGAAAACTACAGAGCCGCGGTAAAAGCCGGGCTTGCGGTCCGCAAATGGATGGAAGCGGAAAAGCTCGACGGCGTGACGGTGAACTTTTTACACGCCGACAAAGACGGTCTGCCTAAGGTGCCGTTTGTCGAATGCTGTAAGGTGATGGAACGCGGGCAGGGTTACGCGGGCGAGGGCGACAATCTGACCGCCGGACTCGTCGCGGCGCTGATCAAGGCGTTTCCCGACACGACCTTTACTGAGATGTTCTGCCCCGACTGGAAAAAAGACACGATACTCTTAAGCCACATGGGCGAGATGAATCCGCGTCTGACCGAAGAAAAACCGCGCATAATCGACAAGCCGTTTGAGTATAACTCCTGCGGCGACACGACTTCTCTCGTCGGATGCTTCAAAACCGGCTCCGCCGTCATCGTCAACCTCGCGCCGGGCAAAAACGGCTTTACGCTGATACTCGCGCCGGTCGACGTCGTTCAAAGCGGCAAAACCGACAAAGCGTATATAAACGAAGTGCGCGGATGGGTAAAACCGTACTGTCCTCTGCGGGAGTTTTTGAAGGATTATTCTCTTGTCGGCGGTACGCATCATTCGGCTATGGTTTACGGCGATTGGGATAATATCGAAGCGCTCGAAGCCTTCGGCAGGATGATGGGATTTGAAACGGTCGTGATAGGAGTTGAAGAGTGGTAATGAAACCGAAGATAAGAACGCCTTATTTCGAGATAGGCACGAAAAACTATATATACGGCGACAAAGTGCTCGAATACGCGAAAGCCGCCGACAAAGCGGCTGAAAAATACGATATCGACGTGCTTTTCATAACGCCGGCGGTCGAGATACGCCGCGTGGTCGAGAATACGAAACATCTTATCGTTCTCGCGCCGTATATGGACACGCTCCGTCCCGGCCGCGGCATGGCGGACATACTGCCCGAGGCGCTTGCCGCCGCGGGAGCGAAGGGCGTGGTCATAAACCACTGCGAAAAGCCGATGAGTCTGCCGCAGATGAAAAAGACGATAGACAGAGCGAGAGAACTTGATTTTCTCGTCTTCGCCTGCGCCGATACGCTTGAAGAGGCGAAAGCGATAGCTCAGCTTCACCCGGATATAATAAACCCCGAACCGTCGGCGATAATCGGCGGCGGCAACGGCGTTTCCCCTATGGATTACGTCAAGGATTCCATAAGAGTCATAAAAGAAATATACCCGGATATCCTCGTAGAGCAGGCGGCGGGTATAACGAACGGACAGCAGGTCTATGACTTCATAATGGCGGGCTCTGAAGCCGCCGGCGCCGCTTCGGGCATAATGAACGCCGCCGATCCGATAGCGATGATAGACGAAATGATAGCTGCGACGAGACGCGCCGCGAACGATCTGAAAAAGGAGCAATAAAATGGTATTCAAAAAATCTTTCAAAGTCGAATCTAACCACCGTGCGGTGAGCTTTCACGACGTAACCGATCAGGTCAAAGAATACGTCGCGGAATCGAAGATACAAAACGGCATAGTCGTCGTGTATTCGCATCACACGACCTGCTCCGTCATCACGCAGGAATGCGCGTTCGACAAATCGATGACCGGGCTTGAAACGCTTCAGCAGGATCTTGTGAACGCGTTTGAGGAATGGATCCCGACGTGCCGTTACGAGGGAATGTATCTGCATCCCGGCAAAAAGGCTCTCGATTTTGCCGAAGAGCACGGGGAGGACAATTTCGGCTGTCACAATACGGACGCTCATCTGCGTTCTTCGATAATCGGCAGAAGCGTTACGGTAGTCATCGACGACGGAGTCGCAGATCTCGGTGAATTCGGGCGCGTTCATTTCATAGACTGGGATCAGACGAGGGGAAGAACAAGAACGGTACAGGTCATGATAATAGGCGAATAGCGCCGGGAGAAAGCCATGAAAAAGATTATATCAGCTCTGCTCGCAGCGCTCTTTGCTCTGCTCTGCCTTTCGGCGTGTACGGGCGATCACACGGTTACGGTAACGACCGACGCTCCCGAACCGGGGACGGTCGGAAACGGGACCGTGACCGAAGCGGCGACGGAAGAACCGGAAGAAGACCCGACGGTAAACTACCGCATCGGAACGGACATACAGCTGCCCGATTACGATACAACGGAGAAGATAATGAAAACTGCAAAAACCATAGAATTCAAAGGCAACGAATCTCTTACCGAGTTCGGTCTTTATTCCGGCGCGGGCGCCGAAGGTTCGACTGTCATAATGCCGCCTAAGACCGTATCCGGCGTTTACCCGCTGCAGTCGGCGCCGGACGACAGCGTATCGGAATACTCGTTTATCCTGAACTGCGCCTCACAGCCGAGCGAAGCGTCATGGATAACTTTTTATCTCGGTCTGCGGCTCGCCGACGCCGCGAGAGACCCGACGGTCCACGCGGGCGTATGGATAGCGATGCGCTCCGATCAGATAGGCATAAGAAAAGGCAGCTGGCCGAACGACGGATATATGAAAGCCGACTGGGATCTTTCAAAAGGCGAGCTCGTAACGGTCGTTGATGATCCCGAAAACAATATTATAAAAGTTTACGCAGGCAAAGAAAAGCGCCCGATAGCCGAAATCAGGATCGACGGCAAAAAGATAAGTCTTTACGCGCCGGGTGCCGATACTCCGTCCGTAACCGACTCGACGGAACAGAACGTCATAAAAGGCGGCTACAGCCATTTATGGAACCATCATACGCCGTGTCAGGTCACGGTTGACGATCTCAAGGTCACCGTGTCGGTAACGACGGCGGAAAAAGCGGAAAACGCGGGTATAAAACCGAACACGAAAGACGTTTTCGCCGATACGTACGTGACTGTGGACGATACCGGCAGAACGGTAGCTTACAGCGGCACGAAGCCGAACGGCGCGAAGGTCGGCATATTCTACTTCTTGTGGCACGAATCTAACGGCCCGTTGTGGGATCACACCAGATCGTACGAAGAGGGCGGTCTCGAAGGGCTGTGGAAGACGATGCGGTCGGGCAGTCTCGGATTCGCTCACTACTGGGCGGAACCTTACTTCGGATATTACCGTTCGAACGACGAATGGGTGATAAGAAAGCACGGCGCGATGCTTGCCGAAGCCGGTATAGACTTCGTCTATTTCGACGCTACGAACGGTCTGTTATATAAACCGTGTTACGAAGCCGTGCTGAAAGTCTGGTCGCAGATGAGAAAAGAGGGCACGAAAACGCCCGACGTCTGTTTCCTTATGCAGGACGGCAACACAAAAGAGCTTTCGCAGCTCTGGAACGATCTGTACAGCACGGAACGTTACAGCGATCTGTGGTTCAAGTGGGACGGAAAGCCCGCTATAATGTTCACCGGCAGCAGCACGAAATTGAGCAAGGAACAGGAAGAATTTTTCACCGTCCGTATTTCCTGGGCAAACGAGACCGACGCATGGTATAAAGATCTTAAGGGTATCAATTGCTGGGCGTGGGGTACGATGGCTCCTCAGAAAGGCGGATACGCATACATAGACGGCAAAAAGACGCTCGAGCAGATGGTCGTTATGTGCGGTTTCTGGGTCAACGGATCGTACGGTACGAACGCCGGAAGAAGCTACACGAGAAAAACCGGCGAGCCGGTAAATCTGTCGCAGGGCGACTGGGATATGGGCTACGGTCTGTACCCGCAGACGAGCGGACTCGGTCTCGCTTATCAGGAGCAGTTCGATCACGCGATATCGAAAGCGCCGAAGCTCGTGATGATCACCGGTTGGAACGAATGGTGGGCAGGCCGATGGGAAGGCGCGCCCGCGATCGGACAGAAGATCGCGAACCAGTACACCGTTTCGGGCGACAAAAAAGCAAAAGAATACAATTATTTCGTTGATAATCTCAACCCCGAATACTCGCGCGACATCGAACCGATGAAAGACGGTTTCAAAGACAATTACTATTATCAGACCGTTATGAACGTAAGGACGTACAAGGGCAGCAGACCCGTTGAAGCGGCTTTCGGTCAGAGAACGATCGATATGAACGGCGAGCTGACTCAATGGCTCGGCGTCGGTCCCGAGTTCCGGGACGTTGCGGGCGACACGGCAAAACGCAACTTCTCTTCTCACGTCGGCGGATTTACTTATAAAAACGATTCCGGCAGAAACGACATAGTCACGGCGAAGGTATCTTTTGACGGAGAGTATCTGTACTTTTACGCCGAATGCGCCGAAGACGTCGTGACGGATAACGGATCGAATTTCATGAATCTGTTTATAAACTCGGATAACGACGGCAAAAACGGCTGGTACGGTTTCGATTACGTAATAAACCGCAGCCGCGACGGCAAAAAAGCCTCTGTGGAACGCTTCAAAGACGGATGGAATTTTGAAAAAGTCGGCGAGGCGGAATACGTTATCAGCGGGAAAGTAATGACGGTCAAGGTATCGGCTTCGCTGATCAGGTACGATAACGAAACGCTCGATTTCAAATGGGCGGACAATTCCGTAGACGACGGCGATATAATGGGCTTCTGGGACAAAGGCGACGCGGCGCCGGACGGCAGATCGAGCTTCCGCTACACGACGAAGAGCGAAACGGTCGACGTGCCGGCGTGTCTGACTGCCGACATGGCGGTATTCAAAGCGAACGGATATAACGCTTATATCGGCGGTAAGCAGGTAAGGCTCGTCAGATCCAACACAAAGGCGACGCTTCTCGCCTCCGGTCACGAATTCTGGCTGCCGGCGTCGGTGCTCACACAGATCGGCGTCGACTGCAAAGATCTGCCCGTGCTCGATCATTACGGCGTTCTATACGTGAAAGCCGACGAAGCGGTCAAAGCCGCCGGCAAGACGGTCACGATAACGCCGAAGGGGCTGCTGATAATAGCCGATAAGGCGGTAACGGACCCGGAAGCGCTCGATATACTCTACGATTCTCTGTACTGATCTATGCAGACAAAAAGGGAGCAAAAATGAAGAAGATCGCAGTTGTTTTGATATTTACCGCGCTGTTTTGCTTACTGATATCATGCGGCGAGCGTGAATCGCCGCCTGCGTATCTGCCGTCGGTCAGGTACGAAAACGTACCGCTGCCTGACTGTACCGTACTCATCGAGTACGGCGCGGGACCGGCCGACGGCGCCGGTCCGGCGTTCGGCAAATCGCCGGAAGAACTTATCGTTTCAAGCGATATAAGCATACCGTATACGAGGATAAAAGACGGAGACGTCGCTTTGCAGAACGGCAGCGACAAAAACGCAAGTTTCAGCATAAGTTTTATCGGCGTATATACGCCCGACGGGAAGAAAACGGAATACGGCGAAGCCGATCTCTCTTCTCTGCCGAACGGCAAATACGTCGTCGCGGCAAGATTTTCGAAATCGGCGGGAAGCGGAAAGGATATCAGAGACGAGATATATTATCTGCTCGCCGGGATAGATAAAACATCGCTTGAAAAGTAAACGGATTATTTGTCAAAAAAAGCAACCGTGCACGGTTGCTTTTTCGTTATTCTTTGTTCCGTCCGTTGAGCGCCCCAAGAGATTTATTGATCTCTTGGGAGGGATTTAGGGGGCTTGGGGGGTGTAAGGGTGGGTACTCCCCAAGGGCGGCGAAGCCGCACAAAAAGTCGCAGAGCGCCACCGATTTCCCGCCGCACGGCGGCATATCGCGTCCGAAGGACATATCGCGTCCGCCGGATATATCGCTTTTTCCGGCGGAAAACTTGATTATCAAATCCGATAACTTTATTTTTTCTTCTTCAAAACCAAAACGACTGCAACGGCTATCGCCGCGGCGCCTGCGACGGCTATGATTATCGCCGTTATTATCTCGTTATTCTTTTTTTCGGGTTTGTTTTCCTTTGTTTTCTCCGTTTCCGGCGAGGTCTCGGGCGCGTTTGTCGCTTTTTCGGTCTGCGCCTGAGTGATCTCTTCGGTCGGGCTTTCGGTCGCCGGTTCGGTAGGCGCTTCGGTCAGAGCTTCGGTGGTCGCGCCGTCTTCGTCGCTTTTGACTATGACGGACTTGAAATAATATATCTGCCCTTCTTCGCCGTTATGGTTCGGGTCGATCCTCACCGTTCTGATCTGATCGAGCCAGTTGCCGTAATCGTCAAGCAGCATATCCACCTCAAGCTCGGTGAACTCTTCAGCGGCGTCCATATAATAGAATATGTGGTTTCTTTGGATATTCTCTCTCGATACGGTCGACGTGAAGAATATCTCGCCCTGACAGTCTTCTTCGGTCATATACGTTATGACGACGTTGTGATACTTCTCGCCGTCGAAATATTTTGACATATTCATCGGCACCTGGAAGAACGGATCCTGACCGGTGACCGTTATTTTCATACACTGCTTCATTTCGTCGTATTCGAGTTCGCAGTCGTTGCCTTTGCCGGCCATTTTGCCGACAAACTGGGGATCTGAAAAGTCGGCGAGCATTATCATGTTGCCGGTAACGTTTTCACCCGGTTCGAAGCCTCTTTCGGTCGGGGGGACGGCGTCTTCGCCGAAAGCGTACGCAACGTTTTCAAACGTTCCGTTCGTTATCTTTGAGCAGATACCGAAGCCTATACCCGTAAGAGGGTTCTTTGTATCCGTCCAGTCGATAACAGGTTCGAGGTCTGTCATCCTTCTGCCGTCGACGATCTCCGTGATATATACTTCAAAATGAGCGTTCGCAGGGTCATAGATAAGGCACAGACCCACTTTATCGCCTGCCGTAAAGCCGTACGAATGGTCTATCGCCGCCCAGTCGCCCCATTTGGCGACGTTCTTTTCAATGGCGATAAAACCGCCGTCGTTGCCGCACGACACGTCGATAAGATAGTATTCGTCTTTGCTTTCTTCTATTATACCGTTGCCGTTTATGTCGGTGACGCCGACCATGAAACCGGAGTCGCCGCCGAGTTCCTCGGGCTCAAGTTTTTTGTCGGCGACCGTGATTTCAGCGTAGAGTTTTATTTTCTCCGCGGTGACGCCGAACTGGTAATAACCGAAATCCGGCCAGTCGATCCTTTTTGTGCAGGTCCATACCGAGTCTTCATAGGCCCAGCAATCGCCGTAGTCACCCGTGTTGTCGGGCGATCCGTCGAGTGCGTCGGCATACGTTATTACGGTAAACAGCGATACGGCGACTGCCGCGGTAAGTAAAAGCGCAATGATCTTTTTCATAACGTGTTCCTCCGGAAAATATGTATATTATATATTTGACGGAATGCCGGTTTTTGGCCGGCGTTCATAAGCGTTATATGGATTTTTTGTTTGATGCGGTTTAATCGTCGAGCTTTCTGATCACCGGCTCGTCGACGAACAGCATTGTATTTCTTGCTTCGCGCATAGCGGCCGGCGGGACGGGAAGCTTACCGATATTCTCTTCTCGCATGAATACCGACATGGGCGACGAAACGTCCATAACGATCATACAAGACGTGAGCATGTCGCCCTCAAAACTGATCTGCGTCATGCCGGGAAATGCGGTCACGGTAAGATCCTGCGGAGTGAGTATTATTCTGTCCGCGTTAGATCTGTAACTGATAGCGTGGATCTTTGACGCAAACATCGAATAAGAAACCGTGCCGTAACTGAGCCGGTCGCCGCTTATGCGTATACCGTATTTGTCTTTATAATCGCCGTCTTTGCGCCATTCGAGCCAGAAGCCCTGGATCTTCGGCAGTATCTCGCCGTCGCGTATGACGATATTGTAAAACGGATCGTGATCGACCTTGTGAAGTCTGTACGTCGTATCGCCCATTATGGTGTAATAATAATCCATAACGATCTCGCCGTTATCGAAATATAAACGTTTGATCCAAGTCATCGGTTCGCCCGCGGCGGTACGCGATAAGACGGTCTGACCGAGAATTATATCCGTCTGCGCGCCTTTGCCGACCGCTTTTTTGTCGTATTCGACGGTCGTTTCAAAGATTATGCGCTTGGCGTAGTCACGAAGCACGGCTTTGTCGCCGTTTATATAAAGATAATAGTGATAACCTTCTTCATAATAGCCGTCAAGCGGCGATCTGCCGAACAACATTTCATCGTCCTCCTTTATTTCTATAAATTATTTATATCACAAAAAAAGAAGTTTGTAAAGGTTTTTTCGCGATTTTTTTCTTTAATCCTTGACAAGAGCGGAATATATGATATAATGATCGCACGGGAGGGATATAATTATGAAAAAGACAATTGCGGTTTTAATAATATTATTCGCGCTCACGCTCTGCGGCTGTACGCCTTATACATCGAGCTTCAGAGCGGTCGGTTACGTTCATTCGAACACGTCGAAGAAAGTCGATATGAGTTTTTACGAATTCAACGGGAGACAGGTCTTCAATCTGAAGGCAAAAAGCGGAGACGAGCATATCAAATATACGGCGAAACTCGAAACGGGCAAGGCTGACGTTTATTACGACTCCGGCGAAGGCAAGGTACTGCTCTTTACAATAAACGGCGGCGACGAATTTAACGGGCAGAGCGAAACTCTCGGCGCCGGCAGAGTATACCTCATCGTCGAAACGGACGGTAAGTGTTCCGGCGGCAGTTTCGCTTTTAAAGTCGAATAGCAAAAAAAACGGCGCTCGGGACACCTGCGATAAAGCAGGTGCCCCGATTTTTTTACTTTTATCTAACCGATATTGTTTTCAGCGGAACTGGCGCAAAGGCGCTTTTGACAATCTGCGGTCATCAAAAGCGCATTGTTCAATGTGAACAACTCTGTGCAGAACTGCCATTCTCCTGCGGTTTCATTCCATAACCGCGTCGATCAGTTGACAGTATCGATTAATTCCTTCCTTATAGGTGTCAAATATACCCACGACGGTTATTTCCGTTCCCTTTGACGGGTATTCGTCCGGAAATTTCCGTTCGTCTTTTAAGACAAACTCAATTCCTTGTGCGCAGCAGGCTGTGGCGTCGGCAATGATGCAGGCAAAATAATATCTGCCGTCGCCCTTCGCGAAAGCAAACGACCCTTTCATCCTGACGCGCTTACCCATATAGTATTCAGGCGAGGACATCATATTGTAGACCTCGGAGTAAACCATTGTTGAACTGAGCTTTGTCAGATCGACGTCAACGGGTCCCGCGTCAACGGGCTGAGCGACGGACGCTGTATCAGCTTGACCCTGATCCGACGAGGTTTCCCCGTTTTGTTTGCCTTCGTTCATTTTTTCGTTCAGCACGTCGTTGACTGTTTTGCCCTGATAGCCCTGAACAGGTTTTTCGTTCTGAGAATCGTCGCAGCCCGCGGCGGCGAGGCAAATCAAAGCGGCAAGCAAAATACAAATAATTTTTTTCATCCATTTATACCTCCTTTTACTGAACCGATCACGAGAAATATGAAGAATCCGACGATATCCACAGCCACTATCGTCGAGCCCACCGGAGTGCCGGCAAGTATTGAGATCAATATGCCGAACAGAGCGCAGGCAACGGAGAAAACGGCGGAGCAGATCGTCACGGCTTTGAAGTTCTTGAACACACGCATTGCCGACAGCGCCGGGAAGATCACAAGCGCCGATATCAGGAGCGACCCGACAAGATTCATGGCAAGCACGATGATCACGGCGATAACGACGGCGATCAGCAGATTGTAAAGCCCGGCGCGGGTCCCGGTCGCCCGTGCAAAGCTTTCGTCAAAGGTGACGGAGAAGATCTTGTTGTAAAACAGAATAAACACCGCGACAACGACGACGGACAGAACGGCGCAGATCCAGACCTCCGTTCTTGTCAGAGTCAGGATCGACGTTGAGCCGAAAAGCGTTGAACAGACGTCGCCGGAAAGATTGCTGGATTTGGAAAAAAGATTCATCAAAAGATAACCGATCGCAAGAGCGCCTACCGAGATCATAGCCACGGCGGCGTCTCCCTTGATCTTCGCATTCTGTCCGGTACGCAGGAGCAGGACTGCGCTGACGACTGTGATCGCAAGCACAAGCGGCATTTCGTTGGTCAGTCCCACCACCGCCGCAATCGCCATAGCGCCGAAGGCAACGTGTGAAAGCCCGTCTCCGATGAACGAAAACCGTTTCAGAACGAGGGTAACGCCGAGCAGCGAGGAGCACAGGGCGATCAACACGCCAACGATGAGCGCATACCGTACAAAGGGATATTGCAGGTACAGCGAGAGCTTTTCAAACAGTTCAGCCATTCTCTTCACCGCCTTTCAAAAAAGCCCTTGCAGACGTGCTTTTCACATATTCGTCTTTCGTGCCGAAAAAGATTTCGCTGCCGATGTGGAGAATACGGTCGGCATATTTCACCGCCGATTCTATATCGTGTGAGATCATGATGACGGTGATGCCGTCGTTATTGTTAAGCTGCTCGATCAATTCATACATTTCAGTCGTGACCTTCGGGTCGAGACCGGAAACCGGCTCGTCGAGCAGGAGCATCTTTTGCGTAGCGCACAGCGCCCGCGCAAGCAGCACCCGCTGCTGCTGACCTCCGGAAAGCTCACGGTAACACCTTTTGATAAGAGGCGTCAGACCCATTTTCTCAATATTGTCTTTTGCGATCTGTTTTTCGGTTTTACTGTAAAATGGGCGGAGCCCCGTTCGGTTACCGCAGCCGGACAGAACGATCTCCCAGACGGACGCGGGAAAATCCTTCTGCACAACGGTCTGTTGAGGAAGATAGCCGATCTCATTCGGTTTCAAACCGTCACCGGTCAGGATCTTGCCGCTAGTCGGCGTCTGCAGACCGAGTATTGTTTTCATCAACGTGCTTTTTCCGGATCCGTTCTCCCCGACGATGCACAGGTAATCGCCGGAATTGATTTCAAAATTCAACCCGTGAACGATCTCATGTCCGTCGTATCCGAGCGATAGATCCTGACAGGTGAGCAGTGCCATATGTGAATCGTCCCCCTTACTTTAGCGCGTCCTTTAAAACTTCAAGGTTCTTTTCCATGATCGACAGGTACGACGCGCCGTTTTTTACGTCCGCTGATGTTGTCGACTGCATGGAATCCAGCGTCAGGATCGTCTGATTTTTTGCTTTGGTGGTATCCTTTATCGTTTTCGCGATCTTTCCGTCCGTGCTCTCGATCTGCATTATAACCTTCAGACCGAGCTCATCGACCTTCTTTGCAAGGAACATGATCGTTTCAAAGCTTGCTTCGGTCTCGGCGCTGCAGCCGACGAACGCGGCGTAATAATCAAGGCCGTAATCATCGGTAAGATAGCGGAACGGGAAACGGTCGCCGAACAGAAGTGTCTTTGTTCCGGCGGAGCCGACAGCGTCTTTGTACTGTTTGTCAAGAGCGTTCAGCTTTGCGACGTACGCGTCGGTATTTTCTTTGTACGCGTCTTTGTTATCGGTGTCGATTTCGCATAGTTTTGAGGAAATATAGCTGCAAAGCTCTGCCGCGTTTTGCAGGGAGAGCCAAACGTGCTCGTCGTATTCGGGACCTTCTTCCGCTTCTCCTTCCTCTCCTTCCTCCTCTTCACCCTGCATTCCTTCCACAAGCTCTTCTTCCTTGGCTTTGTCACCAAGCGTTTCAAGAAGGTTGATCACCACCATATCCTTATTGGTCGCTTCTTTCAAAACGTCTTCCACCCATTCGTCAGACTCGCCGCCGACGCAGATGAACATATCGCAGGTCGAAATTTTGACAATATCATCGGCGGTGGGCCGATAGCTGTGAAGGTCAACGCCGTTATCGAGAAGCATCGTAACGTCCGCGTTTTCGGCTTTGCCACCGAGAATCTGCATTACCCAGTCGTATTCCGGGAATATAGTGGTGACGATACTTATTTTATCGCCTTTGTTTGTGTCGGTAACGCCGCAGCCTGCAAATACTGCGATGATCATCAGCAGGCAGAGCGTCACTGAAAGTATTTTTTTCATAAAAAAGCCTCCGTAATTAAAACAAGATTTTGAAAATGGGCATAAAAATACAAGGAAGCCGGCGCACGCCGATAAAGTCCGCCTGTTATCAGGCAGACCGCTCCCTTGTCTGATCTTGTTTTAATCCAGAAGCTTGACTTTTAATGAAATCGGCGTCTCATTGTGAAGAGACGCGTTAAATACCGTAATAAAAATTACGGCAGAATAAACCGACGCAGCTGCAGCGGTAAATACCGCAAGCGCTCCGGAAAACGTTTTTAAATTATTCTGACAGACCGCGACGGCCGCGCAGATCGGGCAGTCCTCGCCGATACAGTCGTGATCGGCTTCACACACGACGGCAAGCAGAGAGGCTGTTACGGCGACAAGAACAAGAGCCGCGAGGATCGCAGCCGCAAAACGACGCTTTGTCACCATGATAACACCACCTTTCTGCTTTCGTTAAATCAGTTTTTTCTGCACTTTTCACATACGCCGTATAAAACTGTACTTCCGCTGTCCACTTCGAACTTTGATTGTTGCATCACGTTCTCGATCAGGGCGTTTGTGAACGGAGCATTCATATGATACGTTCTGCCGCACTTAAAGCACTCAAGATGCAGATGAGCTCTGCATTCTTCCGACCCGGTGTAACGGTAGAAAATACGTTTTGTCCCGGGAAGCGTGACGCGTTTGACATAGCCCTGATCTTCAAGAGCGGACAGATTGCGGTATACGGCGCTCCTGCTGATCTTGTCTTCACCCACGAGGTCCACAATCTGATCGGCGGAAAGCGTTTCGTCCCGATGACGTTCGAGCGTTTCGATCAGAATTTTTCTTTGCTTTGTCGAATAGCCCATCCAATACACCGCCTCCGCACAATTTGCGATACCGTCGCAAATTTATTATATCACAATTTATAACGTTTGTCAATACGGTTTTTGCTTGTTTTGACGTAAGCGTACTCTTCCGGATTTACTGTCCTGTATATTATTCTTATATTTCACTTCGATTCATTTGCATAAAACCGATATGAAAACCGGAAGGGACGTCTGCCATACGGCAGGCGCCCCTCAGCTGTTTTTTTTACCGGTCAGACGAAAGCTCTCGTCAACGAGTTTTTGTATTTCCGTATCGGGCAGGGCGTCGTTCAACGTTACCGAGATCCACATTTTATGATTCATATGATAAGCCCGGTATACGCCGGGTCTTTTTATCAGCTCCGGCACTTTATCGGGGCACGCTTTGAGGTTCATAACGTCGACCGGCGTTTCGTCGCCGTTATGAAACAGCGTTTTCATTTTAACGGGCATTATTATGGCGAACCATTTTGCCGTGTCCGTATGACGGAGCACGCCCGTAACGTCGTCGTCGGAAAACGGAAAATCGGGTATGACGCCGTATTCTTCTTCAACGTGACCGACGATGCGGTTCGCCTGTTCCGACGCGAAATAAACGCTTCGGCAGCATCCGTCGGCGATACGCCGCAGCGCGTCTTCATAAGCGGCGCGCACCGTGTTGACGTAGGCGCTCTGAATACTCTCGCTGTGAAGCTGAGTGTAATCTTCGCCGTTCATATTGTCTGTCACGCCGCCGTTTACTTCTCCGTCTCCGGTAATATGGACGACGGCGGTGAAATCACCGCCCATTATATCGGTCTTATACCGGTATCCGTCTGCGGTTTTTTCAAATCCGAACGGGACAAGACGGTCAAATAAGAACCGTTTTCTGCCGAAAATCTTCTCTTCAGCCGTCATAACGAGATAAGTTTGAGAAAACGCGCTTCGTTCATCTGCTCGTTTGTAACGTATTCACCGTTATAAAACAGCGTGTACGTAGTGATCGGAGTCGGAGCGTTCTGCGCCTCTTCTCTGCTCGATATCCGCACGGCTTTGAACTTGACGCCGTGTTTTTTCGCGGCTTCCGCGACTGTCGGCACGTATTTTGCGTTGAACGGACATTGATGCGTATAGTACAGAACGTAACCGTCTTCGGCCTCGCGCGGATGCTTCGCGCAATCCTTGAACGACGGCTTTCCGGCGTCGGGCGTAAACGGCAGATACCACAGCTGCACGCCGTTATCGGCTTCGTCGCAGACGGTGAAACCTTTGTGAGACAGGTATTTCGGATCGGACAAAAACGGTTTTTTCTTCGCGCTCGAGAGCACGCACAAGCCCTTTTTGCCCTTTTCTTTACTGTCGGAGATACAGGCTTCGAGCAGGTCGGTCGAATAGCCGTGACCTTTGAACGAGCCCGATACCCAGAGGCAGTCTATATAGGTATAACCGTCCGCGTTTATCGGGTTCCACGCGTATTCAGCGGGGATATATTCGATAAAGCATTTGCCGCGTTCGGCGCTTTTCAAAAACACGAGCCCTTCGTCAAAGCGGTCTGACAGCCACGCTTTTTTGCTCGATACCTGCACGTCGTTATTGTTCGATATCGCACAGCAGATATGTTCTTTTTCAAGATTCTCTTTCGTTACCCTTACGTATTCCATTACAACTCCTTTTCCCACCACAGATTGCCGTCACGTTTCAGAAACGTGAACCCGCAGCGTTTGAGTACGTTCTGCGATTTTATATTATCGGGCAGCGTGTCGGCGAGCACTTTTTTTATGCCGAGCGTTTTGCCGAAAGAAAGAAACGCCAAAAGAGCCTCCGTCATATATCCGTGCCCTTCGTAATCGGTATTCATACCGTAGCCGACCTCGGTCACGCCGTTTTTCGGCACGTATTTATAATCTATCGAGCCGATGACGCGGTCGTTTTCTTTCAGCACGATAAGAAATTCGGTAAAGAAGAGGTAGTTTTCTTCGTCTTCTTCGATCTCTTTCTCCAGTTTGTGCAAAAATCCGACAAGCAGATGATCGAGTTCTTCGCCCCGGTATTTTACGCCGTACGTTTTCTCGAACGCTTCGATATCACGGTTGAACAGTTTCAGGTTCTCTGCCGTATATGCAAACAAAACGAGCCGCTCCGTTTCTATCTTGTATTCCATTATTTCCGTGTTCATAACGCTTCTTTACGGCATACGAGCATGAATCTGTGTATCGTGCCGGTGATCTTGCCGTCTCTTTCTATCGTTTTCTGCATTTTCAAAAGCCGCTCGAAACAGCGGTCTACCGAGAAACCCGGGAATTCCCATTCGATGATCCTCGCAAACCATACGAATGCGCCGATATCGTAAAAGCTGATCGGTCTGAACGCTTCGTCTGAGCTGATCACCCGCAGACCCGCTTTTTCAAAAGCCGGCTTCTGCTCCGTCAGGTTATTATGCGGAAACGGTAAAGGCGTGCCGGGTAAAACGAGCTCGACCAGATCCGCGTCGTTATGCGAACCGACCTGCTGAGTAACGAACACGCCGCCCGGTTTCAGCAGTCTTTTGATCTCGTATGGGTCAAAATCGCCGTGGCGGTTTATAATGATATCAAAACTGCCGTCGCCGAAAGGCACGTTCGAGGCGTCGGCGCACTCGCGCAGATCGATGCCGAGCGGTACGAGCCTTTTTTTGCACAGCTCCACGTTAGGCGGATAGCCTTCGGTCGCCGCCGTGTTTTCATAAGGATGATGAAGCGAGAGCAGAAACTCGCCGCCGCCCGTATCGTAATCGAGAAGCTTCATACCGTCTTTCAGATACAGTCCGATCAGTTCGCGGTAATCCCACGGCAGATCTTTCTCTTCTTCGTATCTGTCTTTGATATGCGAAAAATCCCAGCCGTTTACGTATGCGGCACGTTCTTCGTTTTCCCAGACTTTTCCGAGTTCTTGTTCGTCCATTTCATTTACCGTCGTGAAAACAGGTAAATTCGCCGCGTTCGACTTCTGGCAGACCGTACTTCTCTTTCGCGTCAGCTATCGCCTTGATAAGAAACGCCATATTGCGGGCGAGATTGCGCATTGTCTGCAGTCCTTCTTTGTCTTTACGCACGTCTTCTTTCGTGAAGCCGTGCACCTGGTTCCAGTAAGTGGACGAGGCGACCGGCATACCGCTTATGGTGAAATACTTGTTCAGCACGTCGAACGACGCAGTATTGCCGCCGCGTCTGCACGATACGACCGCCGCGCCGACCTTGCCCTGCTTTGAAAACGGCGTGGAGTAAAACAGTCTGTCGAGAAACGAAATGAGCGTGCCGTTCGGCGAGCCGTAGTAAACGGGCGAGCCGATCACGAGCCCGTCTGACGCCTCGAATTTCGGCGCGATCTCGTTTACCGCGTCGTCGACTATGCACTTGCCGGTCTTCGAGCACGAATCGCAGGAAATGCAGCCGCGGATGTTTTTATTTCCGACCTGTACGAGTTCAGTTTCGACGCCTTCTTTTTCAAACACCGCGATCATCTCCTTGAGCGCTTCCGCGGTGCAGCCGTCTTTGTTCGGACTGCCGTTGATCAAAAGAACCTTTGCCATATTGTTTATCTCCTTTATCAGAATACTATTCCTTCTTTATTCGTTACCGGCGCGCTTATATACACGGCGTTTCCGCTTTCGCGTTTTATGAGCGTAACGGCGTAATATCTTCCGCTCCATCCGCATTTCGTACCGCCGGGGTACGGATCGGATTCCGAGCAGAATTCGAATCCCATCGGTTCAAACACTTTTTTGAAATCTTCAACGGACGAGTCGACCGTAAGACCGAGAAAAGTGACTTCGGGATCGGTTATCTCTATCTCCGTAACGTATCTCGTCCCGACCGACGAGTAATCGGGCCACGCGCTTACCGTGTACTTTACGTACTTTTCCGGCTCGATACCGTCTTTCGGTTCGTAACCCTTGCCGTAATAAAGGCTCGCGCCGATCAGATTCGGATCGAGATGATGCCCCGAAAAATCTTCATTTCTAACGTCGTTCAAGATCCAGTATTCGAGCGAGGTGTTTTCCGGCTTATAAAGGATCTCTACGAACTTATCGGGTAAGTCCCGTACGCCGGTATCGGTAAATTTAATTTCGCCCGAAAAACCGAGACCGCGCGGATCGGATCGGATCCTGAAAACGCAGGTCTTTTCACCGGTTTTCGTATCGGCGGTAAAAAGCGTGCCTTTACTGTCCGATACCGTGACGAAGCCGGTGTTCGTGTTGAATGTGAGCCATATATCGGTAACGACCGCTTCTTCATACATTATCCTGCCGGACAAATTGCCCTTGCCTGCTTCGGCTTCGTGATAAATGGCGATATTACCGTCTTCGGACAAATAGCATTTGCCCTGCGGATAATTATTGCCGACGCCGTTTTTAAA